>NZ_MTCA01000015.1:0-32099 GCF_002150205.1 Flavobacterium sp. FPG59
GACTTTTATCATGTTTTAGCTTTTTTTAATGACATTAATTTGCAATAAACAAATAAAAGACATTTTTGTCCTTTATTTAAATTAGAGTACATTTATTAACTAACAAAAACGGATACTTATGCTTTCAAAATCACAGGCAAGAGCATTTTTTTTAGGAGGAACATTGGTCACCTTTTTAATCTTTATAGGATTGACCATTTATTCGTTCATGCCAAGGAATGACCAAACAAACTACAGTAAGATTACCAAAGAGGTAGTGAGAGGAAAAGAAATTTGGGAAACCAACAATTGTATGGGCTGTCATACCATTATGGGCGAAGGAGGGTATTATGCTCCCGAATTGACAAAAGTGATGGATCGTCGTGGCGAAGGATATATCAAAGCGGTTTTGATGTCGCCAGTTCCTTGGGCACCAAATGGACGAAAAATGGTAGCTTATAAAATGAATGAAGCGGATGCCAATGCCATGGTAGCCTACTTCCAATGGATTGGAAAATTGGATTTAAATGGTTTCGACCGAATCGTTTCCCCTTTAGCTAAAGAAAATAATTAAAATTTTTAAAAATGAAATATAAATCACAAAAAGTAGCCTACTGGTTTTTTGCATTATGCATGCTTTTGTTCTCCCTGCAAATTGTCTATGGCTTTATCATGGGCTTTGACCGAATAGGAATTCAAGGATTACATGAAATTATCCCTTTTAACGTGGCACGAGCGGTGCATACTAACTTGTTAGTAGTATGGTTGTTAACCGGTTTTATGGGTGCGGCATATTACATTATTCCCGAAGAGGCGCAACGCGAATTAATAAGCGTGAAATGGGCTTATGTTCAACTGATATCCTTAGCTATTGTTGGTGTTGTTACCATAATTGGTTTTCACTTCAACCATTGGGAAGGAAGAAAATTTCTTGAAATTCCAAGAGAATTAGACTATTTAGTAGTTGTAAATGTACTGCTGTTCTTATTCATAATTTTGGGGACTCTTTTCAAAGGAAAGCGACAAACTACTACGGCTTTAGTACTATCAATGGGATTGTTTTTTGCAGCCTTGCTTTATATACCCGGAATGATTTGGTTTGACAGCCAGGTAATGGATTCATTTTTCCGTTGGTGGGTGGTTCACTTGTGGGTTGAAGGTGTTTGGGAATTAATTATGGGAGGTATCCTTTCGTTCTTATTGATCAAGTTAACCGGAGTGGACAGAGAAGTTATCGAAAAGTGGTTGTACGTAATTGTTGGTCTTACCTTTCTTTCCGGAGTTTTGGGAACAGGGCATCACTACTACTACATTGGAGTAAATAAAATTTGGTTGATCGTTGGTGGTATTTTCTCTGCCTTGGAACCTTTGGCTTTCTTAGCGATGGCATTATTTGCCGTGAACATGTACAGAAAAGGGGAAAAAAGTCATCCAAACAAAATTGCTTTATTCTGGACAATCGGTTCAGCTATCGTTTCTTTTGTAGGTGCTGGATTACTTGGTTTTGCACATACTTTGCCACAAACAAACTTGTATACGCATGGAACTTTAGTGACAGCAATGCACGCTCATTATGCATTCTGGGGCGCTTATGCGATGATTGTTCTAGCGATGATTAGTTATGCTTTACCCAATTTAACGGGACGTAAACGTTACGAAAGTTCGCAAGGTATGATGGCTTTTTGGCTATCTAATATTGGAATCTTGGGGATGACCGTAGCCTTTGGAGTTGCCGGAGTTGCTCAAGTGTATATGGAACGAAAAATGAAAATGGATTTTATGGTTGTTCAAAGTGAAATCAGCATCCATTTTGTAGTGCTTCTTATTTGTGCTACCATGTTTACCATAGGAATTGGTCTGTTTATTTTTGATTTTATCAAATACGGCAGACCTACAGATGAAGCTCTTGAAACAGACAATCAAGGACATAGAGTAGATGGGTATAAAATTGATGGTCATATAATTGAAAATCTAACAGGAACAAGTGAGAAAAAAGGGAAAACAGTGATTTAAAACTGAAACCTTTTTCGTGTAACGAAATACTTAAATAAAATTTCCAGAATGCTTTAACAACCGTTTTTTAGAATTGCATTTCCGAAAAAACAATAGTTATTGTGTTCTGGTTTTTTTTTATAAAATAAAAAAAATGTTAATAAATACACCCTATTATCACGCCGTAGGCAAAGAAAAAGAGGTCTTTGAACATGCCTATAAAAACAAAATACCTTTCCTGTTGAAAGGACCAACCGGAACCGGTAAATCCCGTTTTGTGGAATACATGGCACATCAATTGGATAAAAAAATCATCACGATTAGTTGTCACGAAGAAACTTCTTCAACAGATTTAATTGGCCGATTTATCATAAAGGGTGCCGAAACAGTTTGGTTGGATGGACCATTAACCACTGCCGTAAAAGAAGGAGCGATTATTTATTTGGATGAAATCGCCGAAGCGCGACCAGATGTTATTGTAGCCATTCACTCCCTGACGGATCACAGAAGGGAATTATTCATTGACAAATTAGGCGAAACCGTAAAAGCGCATGACGATTTTATGTTGGTTGCTTCCTTTAATCCTGGTTATCAAAGAGGTTTTAAAGAACTAAAACCATCAACTCGTCAGCGATTTATTGCCGTTTCTTTTGAATATCCGGAAACGAAAATTGAAATTGAAATTTTGGTAAAAGAAACAAATGTTGATCCTGTTGTCGCCAAAAAACTGGTAGCCATTGGAAACAAAATCAGAAACCTAACTGAATTGGGGTTGACAGAAACCGTTTCGACCCGACTTTTAGTGGATGCCGCCAAAATTATTCATTCAGGTCTTCCAAAACGATTGTCGGTTCATGTGGCTATTGTAGAACCGTTAACCGATGATTTACAAACGGTGGAAGCATTGAAAGATTTGTGTGATTTGATGATTTAAATCAGAAAAAAATGGGTTTCGAAATAGACGAATATATAGTTGGGAAGTTATTCAGACACTTAAAAAAAAGTAAAAAGATACATCCCGAAATTACTGCAAGAACTGTAACGCTTAATGACATAAAACCTCGATTGACTATTTTGGCTCGTGCTTTGACGGGTAAACCAATCGAAATTTTCCCTGCCGAAAGAGAAGGAGGATATAAAAACAATAATTTTTTCCTTCCCATTTCTTTTTCCAAATTACCTACGAAAAAAGACAACCTTACTTTTTATCTTTTTAGAATTTTGTATCTGAGCGTACAACAGCGGTTGAATTTGAATTGGACTTTAGAAGAAAAAGACCAGCCTTTGGCCCTTTCACAACAGAAAGCATTTGAAACATCTGAAACTGTTCTGACCATTTTGTTTGAAGAATTTTCTATCGATAAAAAATTTCATACCGAAACAAAACTGCATTTCATTCAAAAGGAAAACGGAAAAAATACTCCTGATTTTTCTTGGCTGTATGGCAAATGGATGCAAAATGAAATAGAAAAAAACAGCAATACCATTCTCGAAAATTTCTCTGATAAAACCAAAAAAGCAAATGAAAATCAGGCTTTAACAACTTTGAAATCAAAAGCGGTAGAAGAAGTGATTACTGTTGAGGTCGATAAAAAACAACAGGAAGATTATGTCTTGCTTCACAATTTTGAAAAAGTGGAAACTGCCGAAGAATTCAATGGAACCTGGCGTGACTTTGATGGTTCGGACGAATTAGAAGAGCATCAGGAAGCATTGGAAGAGTTGAATATGAAATACACGGTTCGGGTAGATGATACGGCACATTCCGTTTATCAATCTGATTTTATTGAGAACACTTCCATCTCCGAAAGTGCCGAAATTGATGCCAAAGGATTCCATCTTACCTATAACGAATGGGATTTTAGCAAGCGTATTTACAAAGAAAATTTTTGTAAAGTGTATCCGAAATCACAACAGAAAACGAACCCTAATTACTATAAAAAGACCATTGCAAAAAATGCTTCGACCTTATTGGGTTTGCGAAAAATGCTGACCAATGTCAATAACAGAATGCAACAGCAAAAACGCCAGACACAAGGTGACGAATTTGATATTGACGCCATTACGGATTTGTATATTGACGTTCATTCGAAACGAACGCCATCTGAAAATATATACATTTCAAATCGAAAAAAAGAGAAGGATTTGTCGATTTTAATCCTCTTGGATATTAGCCTTTCCAGTGATGGATATGCTGCAGGAAATCGTGTTATTGATGTGGAGAAAGAGGTTTCTATTCTTTTTGGAGAAATCTTAAACGAGTTCAATATTGATTTTTCCATCGATAGTTTTTACTCCAAAACACGAAATTTTTCGACCTATTTAACGGTAAAGGATTTTGATGAAAACTGGAACATCGCCAAACATAAAATTGGAGCGATAGAACCCAATGGCTATACCAGAATTGGAGCCGCCTTGAGACATGCCGGCGCAAGACTCGATAAAAGAAACACTAAAAATAAATGGGTTATCCTGATTTCTGACGGAAAACCCAATGATTACGATAAATATGAAGGAAAGTATGGCGTCAATGATGTGAAACAAGCACTTCGAGAACTCAATAACAGGAATATTAATTCCTATGCTTTGGCTATTGAAGCCCAGGCAAAATATTATCTGCCGCAAATGTTCGGGCAAAATCACTATCAAATTCTAACAACACCAGTCGAACTATTGCGTTCCTTGGTGCAACTGTACGAAAAAATTAAACATCAAAAATAAATACTATAATGAACGATATTTCCAATACCACAACACTTCCCGAAGGACATCCGGTTCAGATTTACTTTCAGGAAAACGACATTATTCATGCACTTTTAGAAGAATTATCAGCTGTAAATCCTGAGAATGATTTACAGAAATATACGAATATATTCAATCAGCTTCAAACCATCGAGAAACGATTTGCCCGTAAAGAAAATCAGCTTTTTCCATTTTTAGAAAAAAAAGGATGGAACGGTCCTTCTCAAGGAATGTGGTCCTTTCATGATAATTTAAGAGAGCAATTCCGTTTGATTCAATATTATCTTAAAATGAATAATCCAGAGAAAATTAGTATCAATACTCCTTTTCTGGTCAATGGAATCGACCGATTGATGCAGATGGAAGAAGCGGTTTTATTTCCAAATGCCTTAGAACTACTTACTGAAGCCGACTGGATTGAAATGCGTAAAGGCGAGGAAGAAATAGGCTGGATGCTGTCACAAGCTCCTGCTCCTTATCCAAAACAAGAATACATTCACCCAAGTGAAGATTTTACGAAAAGAGAAATCTCTTTTTCGCTCGAAAATACCGCTCATTATGATGAGGGTTATATGACGGTGGAGCAAGTTAATTTACTTTTTAAAACCCTGCCGTTAGATTTGACTTATGTGGATGAAAACGACAAAGTGATTTTCTATAATCGTGGAGAAGAACGCGTATTTCCCAGAAGTGCCGGAATTATTGGTCGTGAAGTCAAGTTTTGTCATCCACCAAAAAGTGTTGGGACTGTGCTTAAAATCCTGGATGAATTTAGAAAAGGAACACAAAATGAATCTTCTTTCTGGATTAATTATAAAGAACGTCTGATTTACATCCGCTATTTTGCAGTCAGAGATGCTGATAAGAACTACAAAGGTGTCATTGAAATGTCGCAGGATATTACCGATATCAAGAAAATAGAAGGTGAAAAACGATTGTTGGACTGGGAGTAATTTTACTGTGAAAATAGCCATTATTTTTAACCTCTTCTTTGCATTCCAATAGATTCCAACTCATAAATTGTGAAGGGGAGGTTATTTTTAAAACGCTGGGTTAATAAAATAAATTTCAAGTATATGTGTCCAAAATACGAACGCAATAACCGAAGAACACAGTTTTTATTTGTATTATGTCCATTTTTTGCACTGATTATTTTCAGTTTCATATTTTTTAAAAATGAAAAAGCAGAAGAACATCATCTTGAAATAAAAACTCCTGATGAAGCGATTGCGGATTTAAAAATGGCAACTTGCGTTTTTTAGAAAATAAGTCCGTTCATCTCAATTATGCGCATGAAATTGATCTTACAAAAAAGGAACAACACCCGCATACATTGGTTTTAACGTGTATTGATTCACGGGTTCCTCCTGAAATTATTTTTGACCAAGGTATAGGGAATCTTTTTGTAGCAAGAGTTGCCGGTAATATTGAAGACGATAACATTTTAGGCAGTATGGAATTTGCCACTACAATTAAACACACCAAGCTTATCGTGGTTTTAGGACACAATTATTGCGGTGCAGTTCAAGGCGCAATTGATAATATTGGTTTAGAACATTTGACCCAGCTCACCTCACAAATCAAACCATCCATAAATCCACACAAAACGTATCCATTATCGGACTACACCATTGATGATACTTCAAGAAAAAATGTTGTGTTGACCATTGAAAAAATTATACAAAAAAGTGCGACACTAGAACATCAATTAAAAAATAAAGAAATAAAAATCATTGGCGCTTATTATGATATTACTAATGGAAAAGTAGCTTTTTTAGAAAACAATGAAGTACTCAAATAACACTATAAATACAATTCTATAAAATGAACACACACAAAATCGATTACAAAAACATCTACTATCCTCCAGGAGGTATTTTGATGTGGATTATTATTTTTCTGGAACTTCTTACTTTCGGGATGGCACTTGTTGCTTTTGTATATTATGGAAAAGAGCAACCTGAATTGTTTCATCAGTCACGGATGCAACTCAACAGCACTTTTGGAGCAATAAACACTATTTTTTTATTGACCAGTGGTTTTTTTATGGCCAATGCAGTTTTGGAATTTAAGAGCAATAACCGTTTTAAATCTTCTCAATATTTTAAATTGACTATGATTGGCGGAACACTATTTTTACTATTAAAAGGAGTTGAATACTATCATAAAATAGATTCGGGGATTACATTGGATACCAATATGTTTTTTACTTTTTATTGGATGTTAACTATATTTCATTTGATTCATGTTATTATGGGTTTGGTGATTTTAATTTGGACCAACCATGGAATGATGAAAAAAAATTCAGATACCGGTATTGATGATGTTGAAGCTTGTGCTTCTTTCTGGCACATGTGTGATTTGATTTGGTTATTGCTGTTTCCCGTATTATACTTAATTTTTTAGAAAATGAAAAAGACACTTTTTATTACTTATGGTTTATTAATTGTATTGACGGCTTCAACGGCTTTTATTTCTAATACAATGTCCGTTTCCGGACTTGCAATTGTTTTAATTATGGGATTATCCGTATTGAAATTTCTCTTAGTTTCTTTCGAATTCATGGAACTTAAAAAAGCAAATTCTTTTTGGAAAGTGAGTGTGATTGCGGTTTTAGCACTGATTGTTTTAGGTATAATTTTGTAGAAACAAGTCTTAAATAAAAGTTAAAAACATGACAAATGTCATAATAAAGGACATAAGTATCTTTTATTTTTACACTATAAATCACGATTAATTTAACACTTAAATTATTATGGAAATTACATTAAATTTCAACAAACAGAGCAGGGTAGTGGCCATTGCTTTTTTTGTAGCCCTTGGTCTGTTCTCTTGTTCTAAAAATGAGGAAAAAGACGCAAAATATTATGAGAGTATTAAGGTAGAAGGTCAAAAAACAGCACAGCTTACTGCACCTCCTTTTGTTCCAAAACCAGTGGGCGATCGTGCAGCCACAAAATTAGTGGTGAACATGGAAATAAAAGAGCAAGAGGGCGAAATGGTAGATGGTGTTAAATATACCTATTGGACCTTCGGAGGATCAGTTCCTGGAAGTTTTATAAGAACAAGAGTTGGTGATGAGGTAGAATTTCATTTGAAAAATCACCCGGATAATAAAATGCCGCACAATATAGATTTACATGCGGTAACAGGACCTGGTGGAGGAGCAACTTCTTCATTAGTGGCACCGGGACATGAAAAAGTATTCAATTTCAAAACATTGAATCCAGGCTTGTATGTATATCATTGTGCTACAGCTCCTGTTGGGATGCACATTGCAAACGGTATGTATGGTTTGATTTTAGTGGAACCTGAAGGTGGTTTGCCTCCAGTTGATAAAGAATACTACATCATGCAAGGGGATTTTTATACAAAAGGGAATTATGGAGAACAAGGGTCTCAGCCATTTGATATGAATAAAGCCATCAAAGAGCAACCTGATTACGTAGTGTTTAATGGTAAAGTAGGAGCGTTAACAGGAGATAAATCGTTAACAGCCAAAAAAGGAGAAACAGTACGTATTTATATGGGTAACGGTGGACCAAACTTAGTGTCTTCTTTCCACGCAATTGGTGAAATATTCGATAAAGTTCATATTGAAGGTGGTGATCTGATTAACACAAATGTCCAAACAACTTTGATACCGGCTGGTGGCGCTGCAATAGTAGAATTTAAAGTAGAAGTTCCCGGTACATTTATTCTGGTGGATCACTCCATTTTTAGAGCTTTCAACAAAGGAGCCTTAGGAATGCTAAAAGTAGAAGGTGAGGATAATAAAAACGTCTATTCCGGAACTACCCAAGAAGGAATTTATTTACCGGAAGGTGGTACTATTCAAAATATGCCTAAGGTGAAAGGTGCAACTAAAAGCGTTGCAGTGAAAACGGTAGCTGAACACGTAAAAGCAGGAAAAGAACTATACGGCAGAACCTGTCTAGCTTGTCACCAATCAGAAGGGCAAGGAATTCCTAACGCATTCCCTCCATTAGCCAAATCAGATTTCTTAAACGCTAATCCTGAAAGAGCAATAAATGCGGTTTTACACGGATTAAGTGGAGAAGTTAAAGTAAATGGTAAAAAATTCAATAACATCATGACCAGTCAAAATTTGACTGACGATGAAGTTGCAAGTGTGTTGACTTATGTCTATGATAGTTGGGGAAATAATAAAACGGTTGTAACTCCAGCAATGGTAAAAACGTTGAGAGGAAAAGTGGTTCCAAAAGTAAAAGATATTCATGAATAAAAATGGGAATTAATTCAAATTAAAATAAGTATTTAACATTAATTATAATAAAATGAAAAAGTATATTTTATGTATCGGAATGATGGGATTGGCTTTACAAGGATACAGTCAAAGCGCAGAAAAAGGAAAAGCAATTTATGCAAAAACATGTATCGCTTGTCACCAAGCTGCCGGGCAAGGAATTCCGGGTGCTTTCCCTCCTTTAGCCAAATCAGATTACTTAAATAAAGATGTGAATCGCGCTATAAAAGGAGTCGTAAAAGGATTAACTGGACCGATTACCGTAAATGGTAAGAAATACAGTGGCGCTATGCCCGCACAAGCATTAAGTGATCAACAGATAGCGGATGCAATGACGTATGCTTACGCTAGTTGGGGAAATAATAAAACCAAGGTTACACCGGCAATGGTAAAAGCCCAAAGAAAATAATTCGTACAACCTAAAAGAAAATAGCCATGTATAATATGAAAAGATTTTTGCCCATATTTTTGTTTCTTATTACATCATCGTTATGGTCTCAAGTTGTTAAAATGGCTTCTATTGAAAGGGGGACTTTTGTTCCCCTTTATGGAGCTACAAGTAAAAAACCAGTACAAGTTGAAGCTTTCAGCCTTGATATTTATCCGGTGTCCAATGCCCAGTTTTTGGAATTTTTAAAGAAATATCCAGAAAACAGTCGCTCTAGAATGAAAGGTATTTTTGCTGATAAAAGTTACTTATCGCAATGGGAAAGTGATTTTAATTATGGTGCTGCCAATTTAAGTACTGCTCCGGTAACGAATATTTCTTGGTTTACAGCCAAAAAATATTGTGAGTGCCAAGGAAAACGATTACCCACTATGGATGAATGGGAATATGTCGCTATGGCAGATGAAAAACGAATTGATGCACGTACTAAAGAAAGTTTTAATAATTACATCTTGTCTTGGTATGAAAAACCAAAAACCTATGCGAATCCGGTAGGCCGCACCTTCAAAAATTATTGGGGTGTTTATGATATGCATGGATTAGTTTGGGAATGGACAGCCGATTTCAATAGTGTTTTTCTTTCCGGGGAATCCAGAAAAGATAAGGATACAGACCGGAATCTATTTTGCGGAAGCGGTTCTGTCAATGCAACAGATTTAATGAATTATGCCGCTTTTATGCGTTATGCTTTCAGAGGAAGTCTTAAGGCACGATTTACTACTAAAAACCTTGGTTTTCGATGTGCGAAAGATAAAAAGTAGCGCTCAAAATCAACTCAAATGACAACAGAAATGAAATCAAATACTCACAATTCCAGCTTATCAGAACAAGCGAATTTTTCAAATATAAAAACTAAAAAAAACAACTGTAAAATACTCTTTTTAGGATTCCTTTTAATTCTTTTATCACTTCAATCTTGTGTTAATAAATCAAAAGCAGAAACAATAGACAAACCTATTTCGGATTTATCCATTTATAATCTTCCTTCAAAATGGACGAATGAAGAAGGTGAAAATCTTGAAATGAAAGATTTGAAAGGAAAAGTGCTTGTTATGGTAATGATTTATACTTCTTGTAAGTCTGCTTGTCCAAGATTAGTGGCAGATATGCGTAATATAGAACAAAGATTGCCCAATAAAATTAAGGATAATGTGACATTGGTTTTAGTGAGCATCGATCCCGCTGTAGATACGCCCAAACGTTTGAAAGCATTTGCCATTGAAAATAAAATGGACGGTCCACAATGGGTTTTCTTACGCTCATCAGAAGAAAATACAAGAGAATTTGCCGCAGTTTTGGCTGTAAATTATAAAAAAATAGCGCCAGTGGAATTCTCCCATTCCAACATCATAAGTGTATTTAATACTGACGGGGAATTAGCCTATCAACAGGAAGGTTTAGGTGTCAATTCAGACCAAACTATTCAAAAGATTACTGAGGAAGCTCAAAAAATAAATTAAACATGAAACTACTTAAAATAATTGGTTTGTCATTTTTAGGAATGGTAAGCATTGGGACTTATGCCCAAGAGTTGGATGCCAATCTGCAACTCAGACCGCGTTACGAATACCGAAACGGTTTTAAAAGCCTTATGCCAAATGGCGAAATGGCAACCTCATTTGTATCGCAACGTTCCCGATTAAATTTTAATTACAAGCAAGAAAAATTAAAAGCCAAATTGACTTTTCAGAACATTCGTACTTGGGGTGATGTGGTAACAACAACACAAGTTGATAAAAACGGAATTGCTTTATTTGAAGCTTGGGCACAATATGATTTTGATGCCAAATGGAGTGCGCGATTAGGTCGCCAAGTGATTTCGTATGACAATCAGCGTATTTTTGGAGAAATTGATTGGGCGCAACAAGGACAAAGTCATGATGCTGCAGTAATTACGTTTCATCCTAAGAATCATCAATTGGATTTAGGTTTTGCTTTGAATGCCAATGCAGAAAATGTATTGGAGCCGAAAATCGCCTACACGACGAACTACAAAAACTTGCAATATGCATGGTATCATACTCAGTTTAGCAAATTAAATTTGAGTTTACTACTGTTAAATACCGGATATGAATTTGAAAAAACCATTGGCAATTTAGAAATAGATTACAAACAAACCTTCGGTACGTATCTTTCTTTCAAGGAAAAAAAATGGGATACTAATTTTGGAGCTTACGGACAAACTGGAAAAAGCGCCGACAAAAAGGTGAACGCCTGGTATGCAGGAGCGTTCCTTGGTTATGCGGTCACCAATACATTCAAAGCGGGATTAGGATATGAATATCTTTCGGGTAAAAACCAAAATGATAGTAGTTCTGATATAAAATCGTTTAGTCCAATTTTTGGAACCAACCATGGTTTTAATGGTTTCATGGATTATTTTTATGTAGGAAATCATCAAAATAGTGTGGGATTGCAAGATGCTTATTTAAAGTTAAATTATACGTCTAATAAATGGCAATTTACGTTGATGCCACATGTTTTTAATGCGCCAAATACTGTTTTGGATGCTTCCAATAATGAAATGGACAGTTATTTAGGGACAGAACTTGATTTTACTGCCAGTTACACTATTCAGAAGGATATTGTGGCTTCAGCGGGATACTCTCAAATGTTTGCTTCTGGAACTTTAGAAAGATTAAAAAATGTTGCTGATGCCGCCAATACCAATAATTGGGCTTGGGTAATGGTTTCATTTAGTCCTAGATTGTTTAGTTTAAAATAAAGAGAGTTCGTTTATTAGTTTTTAGAAAGGTTGTGTTGGTTAGCACAGCCTTTCTTTGTTTCATACAAATAAGATAAAGTCTAAAATAATATGGGTAATACAAGATGGAAAATCATTTTTGAATCGTATTTTTGAATTTAAATAAAACACAAAATATGGTTTCAGTTCAGGACGCTTTTTCGATACTAAAAAATAATTTACGAGAATCTAAAGAAGTAGAATATACGTTACTTCAGGCCCGAAATCACGTTTTGTCGCAGGCACTTCATTCTCCCATTAATATGCCACCATTCAGGCAATCGGCGATGGACGGTTTTGCACTTTGTTTGCATGATACTTTGGAATATGATATTATCGGGGAGATAAAGGCGGGAGATACACACCAAATGACTTTGCTTCCGGGTCAGGCGATAAAGATATTCACGGGAGCTGCCGTTCCGGATTCGGCTCAGACGGTAATCCAAATTGAGAAAACTTTGGTAAAGGAAGGAATATTGCATCTTCAAGAACAACCAAAATCAGGAGTTAATGTAAGACCTATCGGAGAGCAAATTTCGGAAGGTGATTTGGCATTAGAAAAAGGAACCGTTCTCAATGCTGCCGCGATTGGTTTTTTGGCAGGTCTTGGTTTCACTTCGGTAAAGGTTTATAAAAAACCAACTATTGGGATTGTTATCACAGGAAATGAATTGGTAAAACCCGGCAACACCTTAGAATACGGAAAAGTATATGAAAGCAATGCCATCATGCTTCAATCTGCTTTAAGCGACGCCAATTTTGATTTGATTACATTATATGAAGTTAACGATGATTTTGAAAATACCAAAAACAAACTACACGATGCTTTATCTGCTAATGATGTAGTGTTGGTTTCTGGTGGTATATCCGTTGGCGATTATGATTTTGTGGCCCGTGCTTTAAAGGAGCTTGTGGTCGAAACGCTTTTTTATAAAGTAAACCAAAAACCGGGTAAACCGCTTTTTGCCGGTAAATTGCAGGATAAAATAATTTTTGCCTTGCCTGGAAATCCCGCCGCTTGTTTGACCTGCTTTTATGTGTATGTATTGCCAACGATATCGATAATTTCCGGAAAAGCAACCCACTACAATACGTCAAAAAGGATTTCTTTGGCTCATGATTATTCTGTACGTAATACCCGCAGTCAATTTCTTAAGGCAAGTATTGTTAATGATGAAGCAAGTGTTTTATCGCATCAAAATTCTTCTATGCTCAATACTTTTTCGGTAGCAAAAGGTCTTTTGTATCTTTCCGAGGGTGAATACGAATTAGAAAAAGGAACAAAAGTTGACATTTATCATATTTAAGCTACGGTTCTTTTCGTTATATTTGTAAAAGTATAACGCAACGAAATTTCGTTTTGAAAATAAAGAGCAAAATTTGGATTGAAACCAACGATAGGATTCTTATCAGTGAAGGTCGGGTTCAATTGTTAAAACTGATTGAAGAAACGGGCTCTTTAAATAAGGCCGCCAAAGTCATGAATTTATCCTATCAAAAAGCGTGGAAGCTAGTGGATACCTCCAATAAAGCGGCCAAGAGTCCATTGATAGAAACGCAGGTAGGCGGAAACAAAGGCGGCGGTACAGTACTTACTCCTTATGGGAAATCACTTATAGACTCTTTTGAAGCCATCAATGTGGCCTGCTGGGAATTTCTGGACGAACAACTCAAAAAACATTCCTTATGACGGTGGCTGATTTATTAGACATGCCTTTGTTATTACTGCTATTGCCAATAGTAGCTTTCTTATACGCCAGTGTTGGCCATGGGGGAGCGAGCGGTTATTTGGCCTTGATGAGCGCATTCGCTTTCCCGATAACGTTTATGAAGCCAACTGCTTTAGTGCTTAATATTTTGGTTTCGGGAATTTCCTTTTATTTTTATTACCGGGAGAAAAAATTCAGATGGAATCTGTTTTATCCTTTTGCCATTACATCTATTCCGTTCTCATTTTTAGGAGGATATCTTACCGTTCCTACGTTTTATTATAAAGTAATTCTAGCGACAGTGTTGTTTTTTGCAGTACTGAGATTAGTAGGATTTTTGGGTAAAGAAAAAAAGGAGATGACGCCATTGAATCTATATGCCGCCTTAATTGTAGGAGCAGTAATAGGTTTTTTGTCGGGTTTGATAGGAATTGGAGGCGGAATAATTTTGAGTCCTGTAATCATCCTTTTAGGCTGGGGAACCATGAAACAAACAGCTGCCGTTTCGGCTTTATTTATATTAGTGAATTCCATTTCGGGAATTTCGGGTTTCCTGTTAAAGGGAGGCGTTTTGCCTGAATCATCGTTTCCGTTAATCGGAATTGTTTTTGTAGGTGGGTTTTTTGGCGCTTATTACGGAAGCAAGAAATTTAATTCTGTTATTTTAAAAAATGTACTCGCGCTTGTCCTTGGAATAGCAATTTATAAATTATACGCAACGGCTTAAATAGGGAAGAAAAAAGAATAGAGTGAAAAGATTGTGTTAAAAGATAAGATACTAAATTATAGATTTCCATTTCGTCTCGCCTAACGAACGAGCGGGTAAGGGGAGGAAAAAGAGATACCAATGAAAGACAAAATTACAGCATTCATTCTGGCTGGAGGGAAAAGTCAACGTATGGGAACCGATAAAGGCTTGTTGCTTTTGAACGGAAAACCATTTGTAAGTCATATTTTTGAAGCTGTAAAACCTATTGTGGGTGAGAATATTGTGATTGTTTCCTCGAATGCTGATTATGATTTTTTAGGATATACCCGCATAGAAGACATCGTTCCGGATAAAGGACCAGTGGGCGGAATTCATACCGCTTTGCAACAAACTGAAACAAAGCTGAATTTTATACTAAGCGTGGATGCGCCCTTAGTTTCAACGGATCTATTGCTTTGGATATTTGAAAATCGGGATGATTCTTATGGAATGACCCAAGTGCAATTGGAGGACAAAGCCTATCCGCTTATTGCAATTTATGACCAATCCTTAGGAACTATTTTTGAAGAAAAATTAAAAAAAAATCAGCTAAGGTTGCGTCAGGTAATTAATGAAGTAACACATCAAACACTACTGATTCCTGAAAAATGGAGTGATCAGGTACAAAATATAAATACTCCGAAAGAGTATCAAAAAATACAATTATGATTCTAAACGTTAAATATTTTGGAGTATTGGCTGATATAACCAAGAAGAAAGAAGAGCAGTTGGTGTTGGATGAATCTAATCTGACGGTGAATTCTTTGAAATTAAAAATGGAATCTGTTTATCAGGAATTGCAAAAAAACAGTTATTCCATAGCTGTAAATCAGACAATTTCGGGGATGGACGTAACTATAAAACATCAGGATGTAATTGCTTTTTTGCCTCCTTTTGCAGGGGGATAAAAAAAGGAGTTTTTTTAACCATATAAGCCATATAAGTTAGGTAAGAAAACTAAAGAGCGTATGAAACTTTAAAATACAAACAGCTTAAATGCTCTTAGACGCCTTATATAGTTCAAATAATTTGATTAATGTGTTTCGAAAGAATTGAAGTAATATAAATGAAAAATACAACACGCTATTCTAGACAAATAGTTCTTCCGGAAATTGGAGTTTTAGGACAGCAAAAATTACGTGACGCTCACGTTTTAGTAATTGGAGCAGGTGGTTTGGGCTGTCCTGTGCTACAAAATTTGGCTGCTGCTGGTGTGGGAAGCCTCGGAATTGTGGATGGGGATGTGGTGGAGGAAACCAATCTGCACCGTCAGTTCTTATACACCTTAAAAGATTGCGGAAAAAGTAAAGCAGCTACAGCAGCTGAAGCTATTTTGCTATTAAACCCAGATGTGGATGTTACTGTATTTTCTGAGTTTTTTAACAAAAAAAATGCTTTCGAAATCATTGGCAATTACCAAATCATTGTTGATTGTACCGATTCGATTGGGGTCCGCTACTTAATTAATGATGTGGCGGTGACCAAAAATATTCCGGTAGTTTACGCTTCGATTTATAGATTTGAAGGGCAGGTTTCGGTGTTCAATTATAAAAACGGTCCAAGTTACCGCTGTCTTTTTCCAGAAACCGAAAGTTTAAAAGTGGTTCCTAACTGCGTTGTATCAGGAGTTTTAGGAATTTTGCCCAATACGTTGGGGGCATTTCAAGCTACAGAGGTGCTCAAAATAATCCTTGAAATTGGATCCGTATTGTCGGGGAAACTATTGATTTATGATGGATTGCACTTTCAAACACAATTAGTTGATTTTGATAAGAATCCCGCAGCGATAGAAAAAGGACGTACCAACGGATTGAAAATTTTAAACCAAGAAAATACTGAAATAAAGGCTTTAGATAGAGAAGCTTTTTTAGAAAAATGCCTTCAGGAGAATTGTTTGGTTATTGACATTAGGGAAGCCTACGAAGAACCGGAATGGAAGGGAGCAAACGTTGTCAATGTACCTCTTGCCGCACTGGAAAACTATTGCAATCAACTAGATAAGGAGGAATCCATCGTGCTGTTTTGCCAAAGCGGACAACGAAGTCAGTTGGCATTAGCCCATTTGGAAAAAGAAGGATTTACACGGGTTTCGCATCTTGAAAATGGAATTGAATCCTTGACAATAGCAATAATCAATGGCAATAAATAATAGAAATATAAAATTAAAATAATATAAGAATGTCAACAGAAAAACCTAAAAAAACATCCTTTATTCAAGGCCCTATATCCGCGGAATTTATAGGAAATTCGATTGCAAAGCACCAAAGTAAAACAACTATTGGCGCCCATAATATTTTTTTAGGACAAGTTCGCGCTGATGTGATTGAAGGAAAAACGGTTGTAGCTATAGATTATACAGCTTATGAGGAAATGGCGGAGCAAACTTTCCATGAAATTCGAGAGGCGGCTTTTGCCAAATATGAGCTTTCATGTTTGCACATTTACCAGAGTTTGGGCACGGTGAAAACAGGTGAAATCTGTTTGTTTGTTTTTGTATCGGCACCAAGACGAAAAGTGGTTTACGAAGCTTTAGAATTTTTGGTCGAAGATATAAAAGAGAAAACTGCCGTTTTTGGCAAGGAATTATTTGAAGACGAATCGTATACTTGGAAAAAAAACACGTAAAAATAGACCACTGATATCACGGATAAAACAGATAAACACAGATTTTTATAGCATCAATTCGAGTGTTTTTTTGTTAAGTGTAACGGAGCAAAAATTTAGTAAGATTAAGTTTTAATAGGTATTGCTAATTTAATGTACTCAACAAAAAATCTGTATAATTCGTGTCATTTGTGGCCCAAAACAATAAAAAATGGTAGATATCACCCATAAAATAATTACCCAGCGCACGGCAACAGCCCAAGCTATTGTTAAACTAGGTTCACTAGAAACTATGCAAGCCATTTTGGATAAAACCGTCCCAAAAGGCGACGTGCTGGAAGTATCCAGAACGGCGGGTTTGTTTGCTGTAAAAAACACCTCAAACGCAATTCCAGACTGTCACCCGATGCCGATAGAATTTACTGGAATCCAGTTTGAATGCTTGGATGATGAGGTTCGAATAGAAGTGACTGTGAAAGCGATTTACAGAACAGGCGTTGAGGTCGAAGCCATGCACGGCGCATCTATCGTGGCATTGACGATGTACGATATGCTCAAACCGATTGATAAGAAGGTGGAAATTTCGACGATAAAACTACTGCACAAAAAAGGAGGGAAATCCGATTATGGTAACAAAGAAGTCCAAAATCTTTCGGTTGCAGTCATGGTGTGTTCGGATAGTGTTTCTAGCGGTAAGAAAGAAGATAAAGCAGGTAAAGTAATTTCGGATAAAATCAAAAACTTAGGATTAGAAGTTTCCAACTATATCATTATTCCGGATGAGGTTTTGGATATTCAGAACACCATCAATACATTATGTTCTCAAAAAACGGATTTAATCATTATTACTGGCGGCACCGGATTGTCAAATAGAGACGTAACTCCCGAAGCCGTAATTCCATTACTCGATCGCCGTATTCCGGGTATCGAAGAAGCGATCCGTTCCTACGGTCAGGATCGTACGCCTTATGCAATGTTATCCAGAAGCGTGGTGGGTTTTAAAGGAAATACATTGATTATGGCTTTA
Organism: Flavobacterium sp. FPG59; assembly: GCF_002150205.1. NCBI lineage: Bacteria > Pseudomonadati > Bacteroidota > Flavobacteriia > Flavobacteriales > Flavobacteriaceae > Flavobacterium > Flavobacterium sp. FPG59. The sequence continues at coordinate 18,260 of NZ_MTCA01000015.1, forward strand.
CCCGGTTCTACTGCGGGTGCGGGTGAATCTATGGATGCCGTTTTTCCTTCGGTTTTGCATTTATTTAAACTTCTAAACGGTTACAACCATGGAAAATAACATTCAAATTCAGGATTCTCATGGACGCGGACACAGTTATTTGCGCATTTCGATTACAGAGAATTGTAATTTGAGATGCACCTATTGCATGCCAGCCGAAGGGATTTCGCTTACGCCAAAAGCGCATCTGATGACTGCAGATGAAATTATTACCATTGCACAAACTTTTGTCAATTTGGGAGTAAATAAAATTAGACTTACCGGTGGAGAGCCTTTGGTTAGGAAGGATGCCGCAGCCATTATTCAAAGATTGGGAAAACTGGGAGTGGAGCTCACTTTAACAACTAACGGAATTCTGGTGCATGATTTTATAGATACCCTTAAAGAAGCAGGAGTAGCCACACTAAATGTTAGTATAGACAGCCTACAGAAAGAGAAGTTCAATCAGGTAACGCGCAGAAATTATTTCGATAAATTTTGGGAAAATTTGGAATTGCTTGACACCAATGGGTTTCAGTTGAAATTGAATGTAGTGGTGATAAAAGGGTTCAATGATAATGAAATAGTCGACTTTATTGAATTGACCAAAGAACGCAACATTCAAATCCGATTTATTGAATTTATGCCTTTTGACGGTAACCAATGGAACAAAGATAAACTGGTGTCTTATGCCGAAATCCTTAGCCAAGTCAATTATAATTATTCTGTTGAAAAAGTAGAACGAATGATTGACAAGCCAAATGACACTGCCAAAAACCATAAAATAGTTTCTTACAAAGGAAGTTTCTCAGTGATTAGTTCCGTGACAAATCCTTTTTGTAGCTCGTGTAACCGCATTCGTCTCACGGCCGATGGTAAACTAAAAAACTGTCTTTTCTCAAATACCGAAACTTCTCTGCTCGACACTTTAAGAGCCGGAGGAGATATTGTACCACTGATTTACCAAAACATAAAATCAAAATTTGCGATGAGGGGTGGGATGGATGATGACGCCAAATTTCAAAATCCAAAATTGTTTTCACAGAACAGGAGCATGATTAAAATTGGAGGTTGATTTTTCCCATAAAATGAACAAGTTGTTTTGATTAGCTTATAAAGTAATTTTTTGTTTTCTTATTATTTACTCCCACTATATTCGATTTTTTAATCTGTTTTAATTTTGAAAGTACCTTTTACCTGCTTTACTATTATTTAATGAAAAACATTTTTTTTCAACATACAGCTTTTTATCCTCTAAAAGACTTTTTTTCTCAGAGCAATCAAAAAGACGTAATTGTTTTGTTATTAATTATTTGTGTGTAAATTTGGGTTAAACAAAAAAAATAAACAGGATAAAATGCTCCTTTTTATGGACTGACTGACAAATATCATATTATTGGTTGTGGCAACAGATTAATTTTACATCATTATCAAATGGATTTTATATGAGTAGTTTATCGCAATCCCACAAAATTTTATTTCTGAACACATTAGCCTTTTCCATCTGTTTTGCCTGCTGGACTTTAAATGGTGTTTTGGTTACATTTTTGGTTGACAAAGGCATATTCAATTGGAGCGTGGTAGAAGTGGGCTGGTTACTGGGAATTCCAATCTTATCTGGAGCTATCTTTCGTTTGCCAATTGGTATTTTGACTGATAAATACGGAGGTAAAATTATATTCTCTGTCTTGTTATTTCTTTGCTCCATTCCGTTGTTTTTACTTCCTTTTGCAGATACATTTTGGAGTTTTGCTGTATTGAGCTTTCTATTTGGATTAGTAGGAACCAGTTTTGCCGTTGGTATCGGATACACTTCGGTTTGGTACCCCCAAAATTGGCAAGGAAGAGCTTTAGGAATTTTCGGAATGGGAAATGCAGGTGCTGCCATCACTACTTTTATGGCACCAACTTTATTAAATAGATTTTCTGAAAGTGATCCCATAAATGGATGGAAAATGTTACCCATAACATATGCTTCTGTATTAGTGAGTATTGGGATACTCTTTATCATATTCGCAAAAAATAAAAAACCAGCAGGTGATTCTAAAAATATTAAAACACTCTTAACACCATTAAAATCAGCTAGGGTTTGGCGTTTTGGAGCCTATTACTTTTTAGTATTTGGTTGTTTTGTAGCGTATTCTCAATGGTTATTGCCTAATTTTATGAATGTTTACCAAACGTCTCTTGTAATGGGAGGAATGTTTGCCACCATGTTTAGTTTACCATCAGGAATCATCAGGGCTTTTGGGGGATATTTATCTGACAAGTTTGGAGCTAGAAAAGTGATGTACTGGGTTTTGGGTTCGTCTATTGCAATCAGTTTTTTATTGATGTTCCCTAAAATGGAAATTACTACAGCAGGTCCGGGCGTTTTGGCATCCGAAAGCGGAGTTATTACGGCAGTGTCTCCATCTCAAATTAGTATAAATGAAAAAGTGCAAAAAGTAAATTCAAAAACTATATCATTTGAGAGCGAAGAAGCAATTTTACCCGTAAAAACTTCTTGGCAAGAAATTGTGGTCAAACAAAATCAAGAGGTAAAAAAGAAAGAGCTTTTAGCCAAAGGAATTACCCAGATTAAATTTAGTGCTAATATGTGGGTTTATGTCATACTGGTTATTCTTATAGGAATATCGTGGGGAATTGGTAAAGCGGCAGTATTCAAACACATTCCTGAATATTTTCCTAATGAAGTAGGAGTAGTGGGAGGAATGGTTGGTTTAATAGGAGGTTTGGGCGGTTTTATTGGGCCAATAATTTTTGGATACCTTCTTAATTTCACAGGTTTGTGGACAAGTTCATGGATTTTTATTTTTATCATTTCTATCGTTTGTTTATTATGGATGCATAGAACGATTATCAATATCATGAGAACTAAAATGCCTAACTTCACAAGAGGAATCGAGCACAATCATTAGAAATTGCGCTATAAATTACTATATCAAGAGCATTTACAACGTCATTCATAAATTACAATATCAATTTAAATAAAAGAGAACATGAAAACTTGGCTAGACAAATGGGAACCGGAAGATGAAAAATTCTGGAATGAAGCGGGGAGTAAAATCGCTTGGAAAACGCTGACAATAACAACTTTGTCACTGATTTTGTCATTTGCCTCATGGTTTATGATGAGTGTGATTGCAGTTAAATTGCCAGGGCTTGGTTTCTCTTTTTCAAAAGATCAACTATTTTGGTTGGTTGCAATACCTGGTTTAGCAGCAGGAATTTTAAGAATTATTCACACCTTTATATTACCTATATTCGGGACTAGGCATGTAGTTACTTTCGCTACTTTTATTAAATTGATTCCCGTAATTGGAATCGGATTTGCGGTAATGGATGTCAATACACCATTCTGGATTTTTGCTGTATTAGCTTTTACTTGTGGTTTTGGTGGAGGAGATTTTTCTTCCTATATGCCAAGTACAAGTTTGTTTTTTCCTAAAAGATTAAAAGGAACTGCTCTAGGAATACAGGCGGGTATTGGGAATTTTGGAGTTTCGTTGGCACAGTTTATTACTCCACTTATCCTTAGTGTTAGTATTTACGGTGCGGCATCGGTATTTACAAGTATAGATGCAAAAGAAACGTTAGCTGTTTTTAAAAGTTCAAGTATTGAAAAACAAAAAGAAGTTTTCGCGGCTTTAGACACCGAAGTGCAAACTAAAATTTTATCTAATGTTAAGAAACCCATATTAGATTCAGTTACAGCCGCAATTAATTCTAAGGATAATGCGGTTATTTTTGCCTCCCTGCCTTTAAAAGTAAAATCGAAAGCGATTGCTAATGCCAATCCAAAACTGGCCGAGAAAATATTAAACAAAATTAGTCCAGAAAATGCTGCGGTAAAAAATAAGGAAGTGTACATTCAATCGGCTGCTTTTTGGTACATACCTTTCCTTTTGATATTGTCAGTCATCAGTTGGTTTTACCTAAAAAGTATTCCGATGAAAGCGTCTATAAAAGAACAATTGGATATTTTTAGCAATAAACATACTTGGTATTGTACGATTACTTATGTAATGACTTTTGGAACCTTTGCAGGTTTGTCTGCTGCTTTTCCGCTGATGATTAAATTTTTATATGGTGATTTTCCAGATGCTCCGGATCCTTTGGTATATGCTTTTTACGGACCACTTATAGGTTCTGCCAGCAGAATTATTTTTGGTTTTGTTGCTGATAAAGTGGGAGGGGCAATCTTGACAACAATTACAGGTTTGGGGATTTTAGCAGGTGCTATTTTATTAGTTACCCAAGGATTGGTTGCACCAACGAGTATGGAGCAATTCCCGATGTTTGTTGGGATAATATTGGCCATGTTTTTATTTACTGGAATTGGAAATGCGGGTACTTTTAGACAATATCCTATCATTTTTGCCGAAAATCAACGTCAGGCGGCAGGAGTAATTGGTTGGACGGCAGCAATCGCGGCATTTGGACCATTTATTTTTTCAAAATTAATTGGAAATAACATTACTGCTAACGGCGGAGCTAATCAATTCTTTATTGGGTTAATTCTTTTCACTACATTAGCAACAACTATCAATTGGTGGTTTTATAACCGCAAAGGTTGTGAAAAACCAAGTTAGTGTATGAATTCATATTCGTTTTAAAAAAAAAAGAGAATTATTTTATAAACCTACAAGGTTTTAGGGTCTTGTAGGTTTCTTAACAAAACGACTTAGATACCACTTATTAAATTTTAACGAAATGAAAAATAGAACTTTTAATACCAAAGCTTCACTAATAGCTACTGTGCTGTCAATATTTTCTGTTATATTAGTATTCTTAGGCTCTAGAAATTTACAGAATTTTGATGCTGCATTAATTACCTATTTGTTCGGGACAATTTTTGCTTTTTTTGGCATAGTTTACAGATATTCTGTTTGGTTGCAAAGACCTCCTACATGGATTTATTTTAAGAGAGGGATAACGTATTTAGTTACTGGCAAAGTATTTTCTCATTTTTGGTTTGCATCTAAAGAAACTATAGAAAACATTGCCTTTCAAAAATTCATTTATCCAAGAGGAAAATACCGATGGGTAGCCCATTTTATGATTGCGATAGGTTGTACTTCTGCATTTTTAATTACCATTCCTTTGACTTTCGGATGGATACATTTTACGATGGCTCCGAATAGCATATCGCTATATGAAGCTCATTTTTTTGGATTTAAAGTGATGGAGTTTAAACTGGATTCTATTATGGCATTTCTAACTTTTCATGCGTTAAACTGGTCTTCTTATTTGGTTATTCTGGGTTCTTTGTATTATCTGAGAAGACGATTGACGAATCCGGGATTAATTGCCACACAGACATTTGAAGGGGATTTGTTACCGCTTATTTTATTGATTGCAATTTCAGCAACAGGATTAGCGTTAACCTACTCGTATCAGTTCATGAAAGGGTTTGCTTATGATTTCTTAGCGGTAATTCATGCCGTGACAGTAATTATGTTTTTGATTTGGATTCCTTTCGGTAAATTTTTTCATATCATTCAGCGTCCTGCTCAGATTGGTGCACATATTTATAAAAAGGAGGGAATGAAACAGGGAATGGCAGTTTGTAAACATACAGGAGAAGAGTATGCTACAAATATGCACATTAATGATCTTAAGGAAGTGACAAAAGAACTCGGTTTTGACTTCAGCATGGAAGACGGGGGATCTCATTTGGATTTGAGTCCAGAAGGAAAGCGTTCCCGTTTAGCACAAGCCCATTTGAAAGCAAGAGTAGCAGGCGGAAATTTATTTGGATAATTTTAATGGTCAGTATTCATGATCAGTATATAGTTAGCAGATAAAACATAAAAAACTAAGAATAGAAAATATAAAAACATGGCAAAATTACCTGTTTCAGCAGAAAAAATAATTGAAGATTTTGGTCCGCATCTTAATTATAGTCCAAAAGAGGGCTTTGATGGTAGAGACGAGCCGGATGATGTGGTCAAAACCCATTGTTGCTTTTGTGGAATGCAATGCGGAATTCAATTGTTAGTTAAAAGTAATAAAGTGGTTGGTTTTGAACCGTGGATGGAATTTCCTTTTAATGAAGGGCGTCTTTGTCCAAAAGGAGTACAACGTTATTTGCAAAACAACCATCCTGACCGTTTATTGGGACCTATAAAAAGGGTGGAAGGAAAAGGTTTTGAGTCTACTTCTTGGGATGAAGCCATGGATAAAACTGTTTCGGAAATTAAACGCATTCAGGAAAAATACGGTAAAGATGCTTTTTCGATACTTTCGGGGGTTTCATTGACTAACGAAAAAAGTTACCTCATGGGAAAATTTGCCCGTGTAGCCGTAAAAACAAAAAACTTGGATTACAACGGTCGTTTGTGTATGGTAAGCGCTGGTGCTGGTAACAAAAAGGCATTTGGATTAGATCGAGCTTCTAATAATTATTCGGATTTAGAATATGCTGAAGTAATTATTGTGGCTGGGGCCAATATTAGTGAAACTTTCCCAACATTGACACATTGGATTTGGAAAGCAAGAGACCGTGGTGCCAAAATAATTGTAATAGATCCAAGAATGATTCCACTTGCCAGAACAGCAGATGTTCATTTGGATGTAAAACCCGGAACCGATTCTGCACTTTACGGAGCTATGTTGAAATATCTAGTGGATCACGACATGTTAGATCATGATTTTATAGATAATTATACTTCAGGATTTGATGTCACTTTAGACTCAGTTAAGGATTATACTTTAGAATGGGCAGAAGAAATCACTGGCATTAAAAAAGAAAAAATAAAGGAAGCCGCTGAGTTATGGGGTAAAGCCAAAACGAGTTTCTTGCTTCATGCTCGTGGAATTGAACATCATTCTAAAGGTGTAGATAATGTTTTGGGTTGTATTAATTTAGTTTTGGCAACAGGACGAATTGGTAAGCCATATTGTGGATATGGGACGATTACCGGTCAGGGAAATGGTCAGGGAGGAAGAGAGCACGGTCATAAATGCGACCAGTTACCCGGAAACCGAGATATTGAAAACCCGGAACATCGTAAATATATTGCGGACGTTTGGGGAATTGATGAAAAGGACATGCCTGGAAAAGGACTTTCGGCTTATGAAATTATTGAGGCCATTCACCGAGGCGAAATTAAAGGACTATTGTCTATTTGTTTCAATCCTTTGGTGTCATTACCAAACAGTAACTATGTTAGGGAAGCACTGGAAAAACTGGAATTTTATGTGTGTATCGATTTTTTTCTAAATGAAACAGCACGCCATGCCGATATTATTCTGGCGGGTTCTTTGCAAGAAGAAGAAGAAGGAACAACTACATCAGCAGAAGGTAGAGTAATTCGAATTCGTCAGGCGGTAACCCCTCCGGGAGATGCTAGAACTGATACTTCCATTATCTTAGAATTGGCGAAGCGTTTAGGTGAAGAAGATAAATTTACTTACGATTCCAGCGAGGCAATTTTTAATGAACTACGTGTTGCTTCAAAGGGAGGAACAGCGGATTATAACGGAATTACCTATAAAAGAATTGAAGATAACATGGGGATTTTTTGGCCATGTCCAACAGAAGACCATCCGGGGACTCCTCGTTTATGGGAAGATAAAAAGTTCAAAACTCCTGATGGAAAAGCCCATTTTAATCCAGCTCCCTACAAACTTCCAGGTGAAGTAATCGATGCGGATTATCCTGTGATTTTAACTACGGGACGTGTCGTTTCCCAATATTTAAGCGGAACCCAAACTCGTAGAATTGGTAAATTGGTAGATCAGTTTCCGGAACCATTATTGGAGATTCATCCTACTTTGGCCAAGCAATATGGTATTCAACAAAGAGAATTAATAAAGGTTTCTACTCGAAGAGGGGAAGGAATTTTTCCTGCCAATATCGTAGAAACTATTAGAGAAGATACTGTTTTTATTCCCTACCATTGGTCTGGAAAAAAATCAGCAAACCTACTAACACCCGGTACATTAGACCCGATATCAAAAATACCGGAATTCAAGGTATGCGCCTGTCATTTGGAACCTATGAAAGAAATAGCTCCTCCATCTAAAGAATCTAAGGCGTATGCCAGTGTTTAATCTATAAAAAGCTAAAATATGAACTATACCAGTTTTAATACAAACGAAGAGTTTTTTGTAGATATGCAACGTTGCATTGGCTGTAAAGCTTGTGAGATGGCTTGCGCCGAATGCGAGACCAACGGTCAGGACTCGATGATTCATGTCAATTATGTGGATCGTGCTTCAACTGTTCAAACTACAGTTCAGGTATGTATGCACTGTGAAGATCCAGTTTGTGCCAGTGTTTGTCCTGCTGATGCAATATCAAAAGACGAATTCGGAATTGTACATACCGCCAATACTGAAAGATGCATCGGTTGTTCAAATTGTGTGATTGCTTGTCCTTTTGGTGTACCAAAGAAAATTGAAGAATATGATTTGATGATGAAGTGTACGATGTGTTATGACAGAACGAGCGTTGGGAAAAAACCAATGTGTTCTACGGTTTGTCCAAGTGGTGCGTTGTTCTACGGTACAAAAGCAGAAATCGAAGAAATGCGTCCTAATAGTACTCCCGTGAATACCTTTGTTTTCGGAAAAGAAATTGTAAACACCAAAGTGAATATCATGATGCCAAAAGGCAGTACTGAGTTGATAATATATTAGTCGTGAAAAGTGAATAGTTATTAGAAGAACTTGAAACATGAAACTTTAAACTTTAAAAAATGTCAAAAGAAGATAATTTAGATAAAAACTGGAAAAAAGACTTTCCAATTTTAAAACAAGAAGCCACACAAGTAAGTCGTCGTGATTTTGCGAAGTTCTTAACGCTAGTTTCTGGAGGATTAATGGTTGGTAGCGGTTTGGTTGCTGCTAAAGCTTATTTATTACCTAAAGAAGAAGTCGCTGGAGAGCATTTTGTTTGCAAGCTAAACGAAGTTCCGGTAGGAGGAACACTAGGTTTTGTTATTGAAGGAAGTACCGTTCCTTACATTTTGATTCATCTTGAAAATGGTGAATATAAGGCTTACGAACAAAAATGTACACATCTTTCTTGTTCCGTTTTTTACAAACCGGGAACTGGTATTATTCATTGCCCCTGTCATGAAGGCTCTTTTGATGCTATGACTGGCGATGTAATTGCAGGTCCGCCGCCAAGAGCTTTACCTAAACTAGATGTTTTTTTCAAAGACAATGATATTTACGTAAAAGCATCCGAAGAAAAAGTGTTTAGTTAAAAACCAAGAATAATCAAATTCAATTGTTATGAGTAATTTTAGAACAAGCCAAAACAAAGCTAATCCAAACAAACTAAACAATATCCTATCAACGCTGATATTCATTTTAATTTTAAATGTGACTATTCAGATTTGGTTGTTGTATGCCTCTTTGAATAATGCTTTAGATAATAATAGAGAAATTCTCATCCCCGCATTTATTGCCTCCTTGATTTTATTTTTGATAGGTTTCAGTTGGCTTTATTATTTGCCAAAAGGGAATTATAAAAAGTAGTATTGCTATTGTAGCACTAAGCCAATAGGCGCAGTCGAAATACGTTGTCTGCTCGATGCGCTCGCCCGCTTTGTTTTTGTAGCTGTCGTTGATGGCTACCGAAAAGTTTACTACTGTTTTGCTGTTTGACACGTTGCGTACCTGTGCATCCACTGTCACTCTTCCTGTGATGTTCATAATTCCTGCGATTTTTAGTGATTAATTTTTTTTGAAATTTTATTCGGCAATGAGAGGAGGTGCTGTTTTGTTTCATCAAATCCATTTTTAATATTTTACTTTTCATTGCTGACATTTTTTTTATTCGTCTAAAGAGCCGGAGTATGCTATGTTTCGTTTCGGGAGCATAAAAAGGTTAGTGTCTAGCAGTAGCAAGGCTTTGACAAAAAATACAACCCGGATGGGTGGAGATTTTTTGTCAAACCTGAAAGGCCTGGCCTTGCTATTGCGTTAAGGACACGGAAATACCTTTGCTGCTGAAATGAGACAAAAGCATACTGGTTTCTTGATAAAAAAAATTAAGGGAAGCAATAAGGTTTATAGTAGACAAATTCAGGTGTGATTAAATAACAAACCTGACTTATTAAAATAGAGTTAAATCTTACAGAGACATTTAGGTCTACTGTATTATTTTGATAATTATCGTAGCATCATTTTTGAAAACTGGCATTTCCCCTTAACTGCTATCATTACCAATAAGTTACCGATTTCAACTCGGGTTTTCAACAGTATACTTGACTTGCCTATTTACAATATGAGTAAAATCATACGCTAAAGGGGGAAAATAAAATATTCTTAAAGTAAAATAAATGTTTATAAATAAGAGTAGATTTGCAGAAAAATATGTCTAAAATTCTCTACTTTTAGAGAGACTTAAGTAATTAGAATAAAATAATGTCGTATTTTATGTTTATATGTAATAAAATCTATATATTTATCTCATTATGAGATATGTAACCCTAAAAAAGAAGAGATTGAAGTGTTAGAACACCTTCATCAAAATAGCCCTAATAATACAGTTAGAAAACGTAGCCAGTGCCTTGTTTTATCACATCAAAGACACAAGATTAAAGACTTGGCTTGTATTTTTAAAGTCAGTCGCAGAACTATTGAACGTTGGTTTGATGGTTGGGCTGAAATCGGAGTTGATTCCCTTTCTATATCAGAGGGAAGAGGGGCAAAAACCCTTTTAAAAGACTATTCTGAAGAGGTTTCCAAGCAATTAGAACTTCACAATAGGAATTTAAAAAATGTATTAATTTACTTTGAGGAACAACATAATATTATCATCTGCAAAAAAACATTGCAGAATTTTTTAAAAGTTACTGGGTTATAAATGGAAAAGAGCTAGACTCTCTTTGAAAGGCAAACGAAACGAAGAACAATTTCGATTTAAACAAGAGCAAATAGAAACACTAAAGAGTTTGGAAGATAGCGGTTATATTGATTTATATTTTGGAGACCAAAGTCATTTTGGACTCAGTCCTAATGTACCATATGCTTGGCAAACAATGGATAATCCAATATTATTACCCGCTGCTAAAGGTAAATATCAGAATGTAGTTGGATTAATGACTCGTAAAAACAAGCTTTATTTCGAGACACTTGAAACAACCTTTAACTCAGATAGAATCATCTCTTTTATGAATCGTTTTGTGGAACAAGCCGTTAAAAAAACGATTGTGATTCTTGACAATTCTCCAATCCATAAATCAAAGAAGTTTATAGCTAAAATAGAACAATGGAAAGAAAAAGATGTTTTGATTTACTTTTTGCCACCCTATTCACCAGAGTTAAATCTGATTGAAATTCTATGGCGAACAATAAAATATCAATGGTTAGATTTTGATGCTTATAAATCATTCGAAAACCTCAAAGAAAAATTAAATTTTGTCCTGACTAATTTTGGAACTAAATACGACATTAAATTTTAACCATTACTTAAATACTTCTAATGACACCCATAAAAAATAAAAAAGTTGAGGGAATAATAGCCGAAATTATTGATCAATATGCTTATGCAGATCAATCAGACAGACCGTGGATAATTGGATTTAGTGGTGGTAAAGATTCAACTGTTTTACTAATGCTTGTTTTTGATAAACTGTTAATGGTACATAGTTATCATTAAAGAAATCCATCATATATTTAGTCTGAGTATTCAATATTATTCGTTTTTTAAATTTAAAAGTACAATTAAATTACCTTTTAACAAATTCCTACAAGTCATATTAATTTGGTATAATTATTTAACCCCAATTACAAGCATTTATTTGGAAAAGAATGGAGCTTTTATATAGTACATTTGTAACTAATCAGACTTGATTAACAGCGTTGTTTTCATATAATGACGTAATGATTTAAATAACGAAAAAAAACAAAAGTCTATGGGAAGTTACTGCTCATTAACCTTAAGCGGTTATGAAATTGATCAATCTAAAAGCTACATTGATACATTCTGGTCATGCCTTTTTAATGAGGATGACAAACGTAGCCGTTCAGTCCCATACAATTTGTACTATACAGAACCAATTACAGATAATGACGAAGTACCAAACTATGAATATGCTGTTAATGCTGAGACATTAAAGCTACGTCTTGAAATTATGGGTTATACTCTTGAAAAGGTTAAAAATGAGTATACAGCTGGCCTGGATAATGCTTTACGACTCAAACAGGAATACAATTCAGAAGTATCCGCTGATTTTACAAATAATGATGAAATGCATCTGCTAAGTTTAAAAAATGGCGGCTTCAATTATTGGTTAATCTTGATTAGATATGTTTTCGAGAATAATATTAGTATTTATAACGAAGATCTTGGAAAGGAAGATGATATTTATCGCTTTATGCTTGAATACAATGATATAGATGAGGATTTACATCTAGGCTATCCTAAAATTGGTATAGGATATTTTTTGAGAGGCGCATTAGAAGCAGTCGATGAGGGGTTCGAACCTATTGGACGAAACCCACGTAAACGCTTACTTATTTTTTCTTTGACAATAAGAGTGCCACGAAAGTGCCACAATTATCATTTCTTCGCAATATCTTAAAAAAAGCTCCTGCATGAAACTTCTTGAGTTTTAAAGAACGTTATAATCCTTATGATTGACAGCAAAATTACTATTTATTCCTGAAATTCTCGCCTTGGAATGGAAACTATTAATAAAATTTTGTTTCATTAAAGAAATTAAAGTGTTTGTTTGAAGGTAATTATCTTTTGCAATATTAAATTTTTGACTTATGCTTCATACTGTTTATTGTCACCAGAAAAAGAGCAAAGCCCTTACAATCCTGTAAAAGCGTTTTTACTACTGGCTCTGCCCGAATAAATACCGAAATTTAGAACAATTTGAATGGCTTTTGAAAAGTGATTACATCCTTAATGTTGTTTGGTATCAATTAGTTTGAAATAGACATCTCAATTCAGGTAATTAACAAACGATGTTCAAATTACTGACTAAAAAAAATCATATCTATAAATCAAATATAAGTTGATGCGGAATAGTTTTTTTGAAATAATTCGTAGTATATTTATCTTAATCTTGAAATTTTCCCAAAAGAACATTTTAAACTCTTACCGTTTGTTATCAAAAATAATCGAAATGCTGAAACAACTCCAATTACAACATGTTTTTTCTTTGATCATTACTGCATTGTTAATGATCCTCTGCATTTATAATTACAATGAGACTTTGGCTTTGAAAAAAAAACTTGTTCGAATAAACAAAGAACTTCATCTGAAACAAGTCACTTTCGAAAGAAGGCAAAAGGTATTTAATGAAAAAATAAAACAGCAGCAGGCAGAAATCGAACGTATGCAAAAGTGATAAATTTATACATTGCCAGACATACTTTTGCGACGACTGTAACCCTTACAAATGGTGTTCCAATAGAAAGCGTGAGTAAAATGTTAGGGCATAAAAACATAAGAACTACTCAGCACTATGCAAAAATATTAGATAAAAAAGTGAGCGAGGATATGGATTTATTAAAATTTAAATTGGGTAATTTTAAGAACATAGACACAAACAAAAACATTTGTGTAGCTAATAAACGAATACAATAATAATATTTGTAAGCACCTTTTTTTTCAATCCCCCTCTAACTTCATAGATCTTCTTTTTACTTTAAATACTATAAAAAATTCCTGTTTTAAATCTGTCAATACTATTCCACCAAATCGATTTAACTCATGACTTCAAACCAATTTACATATATCTCTAGTTAACTTTTATAGCATCCCTACAGCATATTAATGATATAAAACGAAAAACTAAAGTTAAATTCTACTTGTAAACCACACAAAATAGCAAACGACTTAATC
>NZ_MTCA01000243.1:0-4446 GCF_002150205.1 Flavobacterium sp. FPG59
CTTTATAAAATTTAATGAATCCACGCTATCAAAATTACGCTTATAAAATTTCTATTTTTTAAAACCAAAACATAACATTTATCATATTTTCTGATTTTTTTAGCATGTAGCTTTGGTAAAAATAGTAATCATGCAATTCTGGAAAAAAATCACCCCCACAGAAAGGCAAATTCGCATTCAAAAAGCATTAGGCGAGAATGTGAATTTCTCTCATGATGCCTCCTTGGGGTATCCTGCATCCAAGTTAGATGGAAAAGTATTCAATGAAGAGGTTCAATTTCTAAAAGATGCACCCATTTTACAAACCTATGTTGCCAATCCCAATCATATTGGCTGCCATACTTTTGGCACTTCTGAAAAAGCTTTTAGAGGAACACAGGAAATAGAACGGGAGGTTTTGAATGTGCTCGCCATTGATGTTTTTAAAGCTGAACCCAATTCCTTTGACGGTTATATCGCTCCTGGTGGCACCGAGGCAAATATTCAGGCCATTTGGATGTATCGCAACTATTTCATGAACAAACTGAATACCAGTCTGTCCGAAATTGCTATAATAGCTTCAGAAGATACGCATTATTCCATTCCGAAAGCAGCCAATGTTTTGATGCTGGATTGGTTAAAAATCCCTGTTGATTTCGAAACCCGCGCTATTGATATATTCGCGCTAGAAAATAGCATTATCAATGCTAAAAAACGCGGAAAAAAATATTTTATCGTAGTTTCTAATATGGGAACGACGATGTTTGGGGCGATTGATAATCCGAATGATTATATTGAAATTCTCGAAAAACACGACTTAAAATACAAATTACACATTGATGCCGCTTATGGTGGTTTTGTATATCCGTTTAGCAACAATGCCTCCGAAATCAATTTTGAAAACCCAAAAATCAGTTCCATAACCATTGATGCACACAAAATGCTTCAGGCTCCTTATGGAACGGGAGTTTTTATTTGTCGAAAGGGATTAATCGAAAATGTTTTGACAAAAGAAGCCGAATATGTCGAAGGAATGGATTTGACGCTCTGCGGAAGCCGTTCCGGTGCAAATGCCGTAGCGGTTTGGATGATATTATTCACGTACGGCCCTTTTGGATGGTGTGAAAAAATTCGCATTTTACAAATGAGAACAGAATGGTTGTGTGAACAATTGGATGCGTTACACGTGAAGTATTTCAGAGAACCTTTCATGAATATTGCAACCATTCAAGCCGAATATATTACGCCAGAATTAGTGAAAAAATTCGATTTGGTTCCCAAAAAACACGACGGAAATAATCAATGGTACAAAATTGTAATTATGGATCATGTCGAAATAGACCATTTGATGGCTTTTATAACAGACTTAAAAACTACACTTCAACAGAAAAACGAAATTGTTCCAGTGTGATGCACTATAAAATCCGCTTCTAGAGTTTGAAGTGGGAATGCATAACAAATGATGTTTTTTTTAAAACTTAACTAATGAAAAATCTTAAAGAGCGCATACTGGAATTGAAAAAAGAGAAAAATGCGGTTATTTTAGCCCATTATTATCAAGAAGCCGATATTCAAGATATTGCGGATTATGTGGGTGACAGCTTGGGATTATCACAAGAAGCCATGAAAGTGGATGCCGATATTATCCTTTTTGCCGGCGTACATTTTATGGCCGAAACTGCCAAAATATTGAACCCGACAAAGAAAGTAATTCTGCCCGATTTGAAAGCAGGTTGCTCACTGGCGGAATCGTGCCCTCCGGATTTATTCAAAAAATTTATTGATGAACATCCCGATCACATTGTCATCACATACGTGAATTGTTCCGCCGAAATTAAAGCGTTGAGTGATATTGTATGTACCTCCTCAAATGCTTTGAAAATAGTAGAATCCATTCCCAAAGAAACGCCCATTATTTTTGCACCGGATAAAAATTTAGGAAAATACATTATTAGCAAAACAGGAAGAGACATGCTGCTTTGGGATGGTTCCTGTGTGGTTCATGAAGCTTTTTCGCTGGATAAATTAATCGAAGTCCACAAACAATATCCTGATGCAACTATAATTGCACATCCCGAATCGGAAACACATATTTTGCAAACGGCAAGCTATATTGGTTCAACAGCAGGGATGATTGACTATGTAAAAACAAATCCGAACAATCAATTTATTGTGGCTACCGAAGCGGGAATTTTACATAAAATGCAACAGGAAGTCCCGCATAAAATATTGATTCCGGCTCCTGCAAAAGAGGATAATACCTGTGCTTGCAGCGAATGTGGCTATATGAAAATGAATACATTACAAAAAGTGTATGATTGCTTGCTTACTGAAAGCCCAGAAATTGATGTCCCTGAAAATATTAGAAAAAAAGCCTTAGTTCCCATTGAACGAATGCTTGAATTATCAAAATAATGATTGCTACAAATTACTTAATCGTTGGTTCTGGCGTGGCAGGATTGACTTTTGCCATAAAAATTGCAGAACGATTTCCTGATAGAAAAATCACGATAATTACCAAGTCGAACGAAGATGAATCCAATACAAAATATGCTCAAGGCGGGATTGCCATTGTCACTGACGAAACCGAAGATTCGTATCAAAAACACATTGACGACACCCTCATTTGCGGAGACGGTTTGTGTGATGTTGATGTCGTCAAAATGGTCGTCACCGAAGGCCCGAAACGATTGAAAGAACTCATAGCGTGGGGTGCCAAATTTGATAAAACGGTCAAAGGAAATTTTGATTTAGGCAAAGAAGGCGGCCATTCACGCAACAGGGTGGTACATCATAAAGACCAAACGGGTTATGAAATTGAACGTGCCATTTTAGAGCAAGTCCATCAAAAAGAAAACATAACCGTTCTGAACCATTATTTTGCACTTGATTTGATAACCCAAAACAATCACTGTTTTGGCGCTTATGCCTTGCATGAAAAAACAAACGAAATTATCCCATTCCAATCTGATTTCACAGTGCTGGCCACTGGTGGCATAGGCCATCTTTACGGTCATACGACCAATCCGGTTATAGCAACCGGAGATGGTATTGCCATGGCTTTTCGTGCAAATGCAGCCATAAAAGACATGGAATTCATTCAATTTCATCCTACCGCTTTATATGATGCTTCAGCAGGATCTAAATTTTTAATTTCGGAGGCAGTTCGAGGTTTTGGAGCGTATATGCGTACCCAAAAAGGACTTCGGTTTATGATAAATTATGATGAAAGAGGCGAATTAGCATCCAGAGATATTGTTTCGCAAAGCATTGATTTGGAACTAAAAAAATCAGGAGACGATTGCGTTTATTTAGATTGTACCCATCTCGATTTAGACGCTTTCATAAAGCACTTTCCCATGATTTATGAGCGTTGCAAAAGCATAGGAATTGATATAGCAAAAGACTGGATTCCCGTGGTTCCCGCACAGCATTATTTGTGTGGCGGAATTACAGTTGATAAAAACGGAAAAACATCTATAGAAAATTTATTTGCCTGTGGCGAATGTTCCCGTACAGGATTGCATGGCGCCAATAGATTAGCCTCTAATTCCTTGTTGGAAGCGCTCGTATATTCAGAGAAAATTTATGATTATTTGGCGCATGTTTCTATTGAAAAAAGCCAATTCAATGGGATTATCTCGAATTGGGAATCCGCTGAAAAACCTAAAATCAGTTCGGATTATTTGGCTAAAATGAAAGCCAAATTACAGCTTTCAATGCGTCAGAATGCAGGAATCGTGCGAAATGAATTGGATTTGCCGAAAGCTAAAGAACAGCTTTTACATTGGAAAAATGAAATGGAAGAAATTAGTAAAACCCATCAAATTAGTGTAGCGCTGTACGAATTACTAAACATGATTACAATTGGTAATTTAATCGTGCAGCAGTCTATTGAACGGAAGGATAACCGTGGTGGTTTTATGAAAGTATAATACTTATGCAAATCAAAAGCTGATTTTTGCCACCTGAAACTAAATCTTGATAGAAAAATCAGTTGCATGCATTCAACATGTCGCAAGCCCATCTAATATATCAATCTTTTTTGTAAATATTCGGCTTGTTATTATTTTTTTGAAACTGAACACCATTCGTATTAAATGCCTTACGGCATAAATAAAGACTTTATCCTCTTCATTATTATTATTTGTTAAAATATCCTTAAATGGTATTTTAATGAATACTTTTTAATAAATTTGTTAACCAAACGGTTAAACTATATAATTAAACAATATGGATAAGATTAAAACTGAAAATACAGAAACTGAGATATTAATTGCAGCAAAAGAAATTTTTCAGCAAAAAGGTATGGCGGGAGCTAGAATGCAAGAGATTGCAGATAAAGCCAAAATCAATAAAGCCTTACTGCATTATTATTTTAGGAGCAAACAACTTTTATTTGAGGCAGTCTTCAAAAGCGCTTTTTCGTTATTAGCACCTCAATTAAATAAAGTATTGAATGATGAC
>NZ_MTCA01000189.1:0-5941 GCF_002150205.1 Flavobacterium sp. FPG59
TCAGTATTCATTATTAGTTTGTTTTTTTTAATATTTAGATATAAATCAAAGCTGGATAATTTAATAAGAGATAATAATATTGATGAATTAACAGGTTTAAAAAATCATAAAGGATTAAAAATTTCATTAGAATCCTTAATTAAAGATTTTAAAGATAATACCAGTATTATCTTAATTGATATTGATAATTTCAAATCCTTTAACACGAAGTATGGCTATGGAGAGGCTGATTTATTATTAAAAAAGGTAGGTGAATTACTTGGCAGTGATAAAAGAGCAACAGATGAAACTTTTCGTTTCTTTCAAAGAGGAGATGAATTTGCTGTTATTGCCAAGGAAACAAATCTTGGTCAAGCTTTACAAGCAGCTGAGCGTAAAAGAAAAATGATCAGTAATAATATTTTTTCAATTCACGACAATACACATCGTTTGACCATTTGCTGTGGTATAACTAGTTTGAAAAATGAAGACTCAATTGACACTTTAACTGATAGACTATCTAAAGCTTTAAAAGAGGCTAAGAATACAAAAGGTAAAAACAACACTAAATCAATTAGTTAATATGACACCATCCTACATAGAAGACCACATAAGTCAAATACCGGCATTACAATTACTCATAAAAATGGGGTATCAATATGTATCGCCTGAGGAAGCAATGGAATTACGTGGAGGTAGAACCAGCAATGTACTGCTTGAGCCAATTTTGAAAAAACAACTCGAAAAAATAAATAGTATTCAATACAAAGAAAAAGAGTTTACTTTTTCAGAGAGTAATATCAATGCAGCAATAATAGCTTTGCGAGAACTACCTATACAAGATGGTTTTATAAAAGCAAATCAAGCCTTTTATGACTTAATAACTTTGGGCAAAAGTTTGGAACAAACCATTCTAAACGATAAAAAAAGTTTCTCTTTTCAATACATCGATTGGAAAAATATAGAAAACAACACATTCCACGTCACGGAGGAATACGCAGTTTTACGAAGTGAAAGAAATGATACTTATCGCCCAGATATTGTTTTGTTTATCAATGGAATTCCAATGGTCGTTATTGAATGTAAAAGCAATGTGATAAAAGACCCAATAAATCAAGCCATTTCACAACACTTACGCAACCAACAAGAAGACGGAATAAAAGGATTATACCAGTATTCTAATTTGGTAATGTCAATAGCGGTAAACGAAGCAAGATACGCAACCACAGCAACGCAAAAAGAGTTTTGGAGCGTATGGAAAGAAGTATTTAGAACCAAAGAAGAAGGAATACAATATGGCGATGCAATTAGACAACTAAAAAATAGTGAATTGCCTAATACGGAACGAACAGCCATTTTTAACCAACGATTTTATAATGTATTGCATTATTTTAATCAGTTGGAAAAAGAAGAAGTAATTGTAACCGAACAAGACAAGTTAATATTTAGTTTATGCCAAAAAGAGAGATTATTAGATCTTTTTTTTAATTATATAGTCTATGATGATGGAGTTAAGAAAATAACCAGATACCAACAATATTTTGCTATCAAGGAAACGCTCAAAAAAATTAGTGTTGCTGATGCAAATGGCAAGCGTACCGGTGGAGTAATTTGGCACACCCAAGGAAGTGGAAAATCATTGACAATGGTAATGTTAGCACAACTAATTGCAACCCAAAAAAACATAAAAAATCCAAAAATAATTCTGGTTACCGATAGGATAGATTTAAACACGCAAATAACAGAAACATTCCAAAAATGCCACGTTGATGTGGAAGAAGCACAAACCGGAAAGCATTTGGTAGAATTAATCAATAGCCCGACAGATGCGGTAATTACAACATTAATACACAAATTTGAAGCAGCTATTAACCAATCAAAAGAAGGATTTACATCGCCTAATATTTTTGTATTGATAGATGAAGGACACCGAAGCCAATACGGTACGTTTAACGTAAAAATGCAAAAGGTTTTCCCCAATGCTTGTTTTGTAGCGTTTACGGGGACACCATTAATGAAAAAAGAAAAAAGTACAGCCAATAAATTTGGCGGTCTAATCGATGTATATTCCATTACGGATGCTGTTGAGGATAAGGCAGTAGTTCCATTGCTTTATGAAGGAAGACATAATTTAATTGAAGTAAACGAAAAACCATTAGATACTTATTTTGAAAAAGTTTCAGAACCTGCTACACCCTATGGAAAAGTTGCTCTAAAAAGAAAATTCAGCTCAACTAATCAAATAAACAAAGCCGATCAAGTAGTATATGCCCGAGCTTGGGATATCAGCGAACATTTTGAAGACAACATTCAAGGAACAGGATTCAAAGGGCAATTAGTGGCGCCCAATAAAACCACTGCTATAAAATATCGTGAATACATTAAGGAAATTGGGAAAGTAAGTTGTGAAGTATTGATTTCTGCACCCGACACAAGAGAAAATTACGATGATGCTTTTGAAGAAAACGAAGATGTAGTGTTGAAGTTCTACAAAGCAATGATGAGTAAATATGGAAAACAGTTAGACTACGAAAAATCAGTAATCAGTGCTTTCAAAAAACAGGAACAACCCGAAATAATTATTGTAGTTGATAAACTATTAACCGGTTTTGATGCGCCAAACAATCAGGTTTTATACATTACCCGAAGTTTAAAAGAACATACTTTGCTTCAAGCCATTGCAAGGGTAAACAGAGTGGCACCAGGAAAAGAATATGGTTTTATTATTGATTATTTTGGAAATTTAGAAAATTTGGACAATGCGTTAAACACGTATAGTGGTTTGAATGATTTTGAACAAGAAGAACTAGCAGGAACAATAATAAACATCAATACAGAAATACAGAAATTGCCACAAGCACACAGCGAGTTATGGGATATTTTTAAAACCATAAAAAACAAATATGATGCGGAAGCGTATTCCGAATTATTGAGTGATGAAAGCATCAGACACCCATTCTATGAAAAGTTGTCTACTTTTGTCCGTTTGTTCAAATTAGCAATGGCATCAATTGAATTTAATGACATCAGTAACGAAAAAACAATTGACAAATACAAAAAAGACAGTAAATTTTTCTTGCAGTTAAGAGTAGATGTAAAGCGAAGATACTTTGATGATTTAGATTATAAAGAATATGAACCACAAGTACAAAAGTTAATAGATAAGCACATTACAACTCACGGAGAAGTATTGAAAATAACCGAACTCGTAAATATTTTTGATAAAGAAAAACGAGAAGCTGAAGTAGAAAAAATGGTAGGCAAAGCAGCAAAAGCAGACCATATTGCTACTCGTACCGTAAAAGCGATTAATATTAAGATGAATGAAGATCCAATCTTCTACAAAAACCTGTCTACATTAATTAAAGAAGCCATAAGCGATTATCATCAGCACAGAATTGACGAGGCATTATATTTACAAAAAGCAAAAGAATACGAAAATCAATTCCTTACGGGAAAACAAAATAATGTTCCAAATAGCATCCAAGACAAACCAAATGCGGTTGCATTTTACAATCTGATAAATGCGGTTTTAGAAAACAGTTTCAATACTGCTCCAGAACCAAAAGAAGTACAAGCCAGCACAGCATTAGAGATAGAAGATTGTATTAAGAATGTTGTTTATGAAAATGGTACGCTCATTATTGATTGGCAAACCAATACAGAGATTGAGAAAGAATTGAAAAATAATTTAGATGATTTGCTTTTTGAAAAACAGCAACAATACGATACGCAATTCTCATTTGATAAAATTGATGAATTAATAGAGGAAGTAATTAAAATTGCCAAACTAAAATACATTTAATGGTACATTCTGTCCAACAAGTAAGTTATGGTAGCAAAAGCATTGAATATTATTTGTCTTTTGCTACAAGAAAATCGTTAGGGATAAAAGTATTGCCTGATGGTTTGGTAACTGTTATTGCCCCTAATGATACAAGCTTAATTGACATCAACAAAAAAGTAAAATCAAAAGCCAATTGGATAATAAAACAACAAGCTTTCTTTTGTAGTTATAAACCACATACACCGGAACGCAAGTATGTAAATGGAGAAACACATTTGTACTTAGGAAGACAATATAAGTTACAAATCATTGAAGATACTATAAATGAAATAAAGATTTATAGAGGTGCAATGATTATGAAAACAAAAAAAACGAATCCCGAATATTTAGAAAAAAAACTAAATGAATGGTACAAGGAAAAAGCAATCTTTCATTTTGAGGAGTTGTTAAATAGTTCATTAGAAAAATTTATAAAATATAAAATAGAGAAACCGGTTTTAGACATACGATTAATGCAAAAACGTTGGGGTAGTTGCAATAAATCAGGTAAAATAATTCTAAATACAGAATTAATGAAAGCCGCAAAAGGAAGCATCGAATATGTTGTAATTCACGAACTATGTCATTTGGTACATTACAATCACAACAAAGATTTTTATGACTTGCAAAATAGATTATCTCCCAATTGGCAAAAATGGAAAGAAAAATTAGAACACGCTTTGTCTTGATTTTCAATAGATACCAAAAAAACACTCACTTCATAACAGAAGTCTAATAAAATGCTTAATCTAAATCATTACCTCATTCAGCTGCACAAAACTTTGATTTAGTCCAAGTATTCCTAAACTCAAGTCTTTGTTTGTTTCATTTCGCTAATTACGTTTCCAATAACGAGAAAATTCTTTTTCGTTAGGTTTAAAAAGAACGTTTTACATTTCAGTTGCCACTCCTTTGCCAACGCTCCAAAAAAAATTACTGTCACGGTTTTTGAATCAAAAATACGTATGCTATGCAACTCGTGCCAGTAATTTTTTCCCCAAAGCTGTGTTACATAATTGAGTATTATAGCTTCATTACAAAGCTTTTATATTGTTTTTTTTGGTTTTTGCAATGAAGCTATAATATCATTTATGTAAAACAGCCGCTACACCCAACGCGCTAGCCAATGGCTCCAGGACAGTCTTTTTTATTGCTTCCTCGCACCGGCCTTAAATAAAAAAGACCATCCTTCGCCACTGTCATTAACAACGTTCGCCATTTCATAAGAACTTTTATTGAACTGCCTAGTTTCAAGAACGTTAACAGTCACTGTTTTTAGCAACTTAATGTTTAAATCGGTAAGTTTTTGCATTGTTTTTGTGCGTGTCGCAAATTGCTTATCAACTCTATTTCTAACATTCACGACATAGGAATAAGCAATTTACAACACCCACAAAATCAAGAGTAGCCAGCAAGAGTGTGGTTTTTATTTGCCAGAAAATAAGCAGTAATTGCTTCAGCAGAAAAGCCGATGCCATACTGTTCCTAAATATAAAGTTGACCAGCCCGAAGCATTGTCTTTCTTTCAAGTCAATGGCACCAGCTTTTCTACTAAATCAATCAGAAATACCCCATTAAGCAAATAAAAAACCACACACTTACCTGCGCTACTGCCCCATCGCACTAGGTATTATTTTTTCATTGTTTTTGTAAGTATTGAAAATCACTTGAAAACCTGTACTATAAATTTAAAAACCTCCGTAAAGTGATTTTCAATACCCACAAAATCAAGTCCAAGAAAGAGTGTGGATTTTGATTTACCATTTTAATAATGTAAAAATAATTGGTCATTTATTTTACAGAAGTATTTTGACCATGATAGCATTAGAACCATTATAATATATTATTTTGTGATGTTTAATTTCTTCAAGTTCGTAAATAGTTCCGTAAGGACTATATAAAGACAAACAACACCATTGGAAAACAACAGCATTTTTGTTTTAACATTTATACTATTTTAGGTTTTCAAGAAAAGTTAAAATAGGTATCAAGTGTTCGATTGTAGTCCCTGACAGCCCGCATTTATTTTTGATTTTCTTGGGCGATGAGGTTTCGAACCATAAATACTATTTTATAATCATTGAAATTACAATTAAAGTATTATGCTCCATGCAATGTTATTATACAATAGAATAG
>NZ_MTCA01000163.1:0-6931 GCF_002150205.1 Flavobacterium sp. FPG59
AATCTAAACAGCACTATTTTATAATTTTAATTGAAATTTTTCTCATACTCCTCAATATGATCAAATTCTGGATAATGTTTACGAGCTTTTGACCACATTAAGTAGAGTGCTGGAATTACAAATAGAGTAAGTACTAATGAAAAAATAGTTCCTCCTACAATTACAACACCCATTCCTATTCTACTGGTAGATGCCGCTCCTAGAGATAATGCAATAGGTAAAGCACCAAGGGAAATGGCTAAACTAGTCATTAATATCGGTCGCAATCTCGCTTCTGATGCTTCAAGAATCGCCTCTAATTTTGGTTTTCCTTGTTCGCGTAACTGATTGGCAAATTCAACAATAAGGATTCCATTTTTGGTTACCAAACCAATAAGCATTACGGTTCCAATTTGACTAAAAATATTCCAAGTTTGATCAAATAACCACAATGAAAATAACGCTCCCGCAACGGCCATTGGCACAGTCAAAATTATAATGAATGGATCAATAAAACTCTCAAATTGCGCTGCTAATATCAAGAATATCAATAATAATGCAAGTCCAAAAGCGAATGCAGTATTTGAACTACTTTCAACAAAATCCCGAGATTCTCCACCCAAGTCAGTTGTAAAAGTATCGTCAAGCACTTTTGCTTTTATTTCGTTCATGGCATCAATACCGTCGCTAATACTTTTGCCTGGAGCAAGACCTGCAGAAACTGTTGCAGCCATATAGCGGTTGTTGTGGTACAATTGCGGCGGATTACTTTTTTCTTCAATGGTCACAACATTATCCATTTGGATTAATTGTCCCATATTATTTTTTACAAACATTGAGGTTAAGTCTAAGGGTTTTGATCTGTCTTCTTGATCAAATTGTCCAATGACTTGATACTGTTTTCCGTTCCTCATAAAATAGCCAAAACGTTGACCGCTCAAAGAAAGTTGCAGCGTTTGTGCAATATCAATTACAGATATGCCCAAGCTTTCTGCTTTTTCTCTATCAATGGTAACATTAACTTCGGGTTTATTGAATTTTAAGTTTACATCACTTACAGCAAACGTTGGATTCTTAGATACTTCATCCATAAAAAGCGGAATCTTCTCTTCAAGTTTGTTAAAGTTGGGTGCTTGAATAATATATTGAATAGGCAAACCACCACGTCTATTTACGGCAATGGTCGGCTGTTCTATCACTGATGTTTTTGCATCTGGATATTGTTTTGTCCACTTAGTTAATTTTTCGGCTATTTCTTTTTGAGAATTTTTTCTTTCATTGGGTTGAACCAAAGATACTCGTATGAAACCACTGTTTACAGATGAAGAACCAAAACCAGGAGAAGTAATTACTAAAGCCACTTTTTTGGCAGGAATAGAATCATCTACTAATTTTGAAATTTCTTGCATGAATCGGTCCGTGTATTCATAAGAGGAACCTTCGGGAGTAGACATACGCAATACAAAACCAGAACGGTCGTCATAAGGTGCGGTTTCTTTTTGCAAAAGTGTAAAGAACATGTATATCAATCCGAAACAAGCAATCAAGATTGGGAAACTCAACCATTTTTTCTTCATGAAACTGGACAATGCACTTGCATAACCATTGTTAAGTCTTTCAAAATAAGGCTCTGTACGAATGTAGAATTTTGATTTTTTTTGTTCGCCACCTTTCATTAAATACGCATTCAACATTGGCGTAAGCGTTAAGGATACAAAAGCAGATATCAATACGGCAGCTCCTATGACTACTCCAAATTCCCGAAAGAGTCGGCCAACAAATCCTTCTAAAAAGATTACAGGAAGAAAAACCGCGGCTAATGTGATTGAAATTGAAATTACGGCAAAGAATATCTCATTCGATCCCTTAATCGCAGCTTCGATAGGTGTCATCCCTTCTTCTACTTTCTTGAAGATATTTTCGGTCACAACAATTCCATCATCTACAACAAGACCTGTAGCGAGAACGATGGCTAATAATGTCAATACATTTATGGAGAAACCAAAGAGCCACATAATAAAGAACGTAGCAATTAACGATACTGGAATATCAATTAAAGGTCTAAAAGCAATTGCCCAGTCTCTAAAGAATAAGTAGATGATTAAAATTACCAATATAATTGAGATTCCTAACGTTTCAGCAACTTCAATAACTGATTTTTTTACAAATATGGTATTGTCAATAGCAATATTTAGCTGAATGTCTTTTGGTAAATCTTTTTTTAATTTTTCGAATTCTTTATAGAAAGCTGCAGAAATATCTAAATAATTGGCACCGGGAAGCGGTACAATCGCAATTCCTACAAGAGGAGTACCTGATTGAGTCATTTTGGTTTCGGTATTTTCAGGACCTATGCTCGCTGTACCTACATCACTAAAACGCACTACTTTTTCACCCTCTGAACGAATAATTATATTGTTAAATTCCTCGGCAGTAGAAAGGTTACCAACCGTTTTTACAGTAAGTTCTGTATTGTTTCCGGTTAATTTTCCTGATGGTAATTCTACATTTTGCTTGTTCAATGCATCTCTTACTTCGGCAACTGTACATCCGTATGCGGCAAGTTTTACTGGATCAATCCACAAGCGCATGGCGTAACGTTTTTGACCCCAAATTTGAACGCCACTTACACCAGGAATTGTTTCTAGACGTTGTGATATAACATTTTCAGCATAATCACTTAATTCTAAAGCATTACGAGTATCGCTTTGTACCGTCATCGAAATAATAGCATCTCCGTTGGCATCTGCTTTTGAAACTACTGGAGGTGAATCAATATCTTGTGGTAAGTTACGTACCGCTTGTGATACTTTATCACGTACATCATTAGCAGCATCTTCAAGATTTTTATCTAAATTAAATTCAATGGTGATGTTGCTACTCCCTTGAGCGCTAGAAGAGGTTACGTTTCTAATACCATCAATTGAATTTATTGCTTTTTCTAGAGGTTCAGTAATTTGTGATTCAATAATATCAGCATTGGCACCAGCATACCGGGTACTGATGGATACTTGTGCGGGATCTATAGAGGGAAATTCTCGTACTCCAAGAAAGGTATAACCAATCAATCCAAACAAAACAATGGCTACATTGATTACGATGGTAAATACAGGTCTTCTAATACTAGTGGTTGATAAACTCATTTAAGGATTATAATTAAAGTTGCTAATTTAGATTTTGGTTTGCAAGATTCTAAAAGCTTTGTTTATTTGATTTTTACTTTTACGGGAGTTTCATCTTTTAAGGACATCACTCCGCTTGTAATAACAGTATCGCCTGGTTTTAATCCAGATAATACAAGTAATGAAGAAGCTGTTCTAGTAGCAGTTTCAATCATAACTTCTTTGGCTTGACCGTTACTAGTAATAAATACTTTCTTTCCTTTTTGTACTGGGATTACTGCTTCGGTAGGAACTACAATAGCATCTTTTATAATGTCTAATGGCAATTCTACATCAGCAAAAGTACCTGGTAATAAAATTCCGTTTTTATTATCTGCAATGGCACGAACTTGAAGTGTACGTGTAGCTACTTCAACCTCTGGTTCTATGGCGTATACTTTGGCACTAAATATTTCAGTAGATCCTGCAACCTTAAAACTCAGCGAAGTGTTGTTTTTAACTTGAGTAGCATATTTTTCAGGAATAGAAAAAGTAATTTTTAATTTGCCTGTATTAACCAGTTTTGCAACAAGAATAGCAGGAGTGATGTACGTTCCTGGTGATATGGATCGTAATCCTATTTTACCAGAGAAAGGTGCTCTTACTGCTGTTTTTGCTATTTGAGCTCTTATCAATTGACTTTGTGCTTGCGCTGATTTTAAATCGGCTCGAGCCAAATCATACTCTTCTTGACTGATGGCTTCTTTTTGCAATAATAATTTTGCTCTACGCTCATTTTCTGATGCTAAACCTTCGCGAGTAGTAGTTTGTCTTAGTTGTGCACGCAGTTCAATATCATTTACCTTGAATAAGATTTGACCTTTACTAACATTGCTTCCTTCTTGAAAATAAATTCCTTCTACAATTCCTGATACTTCACTTCTAATCTCGACTTGTTCATTAGCCTCTATGGATCCAGATAATGATAAATTGTTATCAAAAGTTTGTGGAGTGGCAACAATACCAGTTACATTTATGGTTTTGCCTTTTCCTTTTGGGTCTTTCGAGTCGCCGCCTTCGCTTTTGTTTTCGCTAATACGGTATCCTATAAAACCAATAAATCCGATGAGTAACAAGGCGTAAACGAGGTATTTTATTTTCATAATTTAAGTTGTAAAGTAAGATTTAGTTGCAATAAAATAAGTTAAATTCAAAATTAGCCTTTATGATTGAATATAGGCTTCATGTTAATTATTATTTAACGTTTGTACCTACAAATATTAACAATAAAAACAAAAATGCCACTTCAGAACAAAAATGCTAAAAAAACTTTGACATTAGAAAAGCCTAAAGGTTTAATCTCGAGTTGTAAAAAATTATTATTATTTGAATAAATAATAATAAAGGATTTAAAAAATGACGCTTATTCTTAAAAAGAAGCCTTAAAATAAGATTATAATTATGCATTGTGTAAAATAGAGCAAATAAGGAAAAAGTTCATTTTAGACTATTTCGAATCCTAGGCATATTAAAACCTAGTATAATTTAACTGATATAGTTCCAGATATTTTTCTTTTTTGTCATTTCTATAAAAACGGCTCTCAGCGCTGCATGCTCTGGTTTTTCCATGGGCGCATCGTCTTTTAATAGTTTTACTGCATAGCTTCGGGCAAGTGCAAGTGTGTCTCTGTCTCGAACTAAATCAGCTATTTGTAGATTTAAAACGCCACTTTGTTGTGTTCCCATGATGTCACCAGGTCCGCGAAGTTTAAGGTCTACTTCGGCAATTTCAAAACCATCGTTAGTTTGTACCATAGTTTCCATTCTGGTTTTACTATCGTTGCTTAATTTATGGCTTGTCATCAATATGCAATAACTTTGTTCAGCACCTCGACCAACACGTCCGCGTAATTGGTGTAGCTGTGATAACCCAAATCGCTCGGCACTTTCAATTATCATTACACTAGCATTGGGCACATTTACACCCACTTCAATTACTGTAGTTGCAACCATAATGTTGGTTTTACCTTCAGCAAAACGCTTCATTTCGGCATCTTTATCTGCGGGTTTCATTTTTCCGTGAAGAATAGAAATGGCATATTGCGGTAAAGGAAAATCTCTCGAAATACTCTCGTAACCGTCCATTAAATCTTTGAAATCCATTTTTTCCGATTCTTGAATTAATGGGTACACAATATAAATTTGGCGTCCCAAAGCAATTTCATCCCGAATAAATTTCCAGACTTTTAATCGGTTGCTATCATATCTATGAACTGTTTGTATGGGTTTACGTCCCGGGGGAAGTTCATCAATAACCGAAATATCAAGATCGCCATAAAGGCTCATGGCCAGTGTTCTCGGTATGGGAGTTGCTGTCATTACTAAAACGTGTGGAGGAACAATTTCTCCACCTTTTATTGGATCAGGATTTGATTTTTTCCACAATTTAGAGCGTTGTTCAACCCCAAAACGGTGTTGTTCATCAATAACTGCAAGACCTAGATTTTTAAATTTTACTTTATCCTCTAGTAAGGCATGTGTACCAATGAGTAGGTGCAAAGATCCATTTTCTAATTCTTCATGAATAATGCGGCGTTGAGCAATTTTTGTAGATCCTGTTAGTAATTTTATATTGATGTTTAATGATTGCGCTAGTTCTGATAATCCTATAAAATGTTGATTGGCTAGAATTTCGGTAGGAGCCATCAAGCAAGCCTGGTAGCCATTATCAAGTGCCAAAAGCATGCTCATAAAAGCTACAATGGTTTTGCCAGAACCTACATCACCTTGTAACAAACGATTCATTTGGGCTTGGCTACCCATATCCGATCTAATTTCTTTGACTACCCTTTTTTGAGCATTGGTCAATTGAAAAGGCAAATGATTTTGGTAGAAATCATTAAAATACTGACCAACGGTAGTAAATGGGTGCCCTTTTATTTTGTGCTTTCGAACTAAGTTTTTAGTTATCAATTGCAACTGAATGAAGAATAGCTCTTCAAAGATGAGTCTGAATTTGGCTTTAGCCAATACCTCCGTATTTTTTGGGAAGTGAATGTTGAATAAAGCAGCATTTTTTGGAATTAATTTTAATTCATCAATGATTTTTACAGGCAAAGTTTCAGTAAACAAAGTGTGCGTTTCATGAAACAATTGTTGCATGAGTTTATTAATCACTCTGTTTGTGATACCTCTGTTTGTCAAGGTTTCAGTTGATGGATATACGGGTTGCATCGCCGATCGTAAGCTTTTTTCATGCTCGCTCAACAATTCAATTTCTGGATGCGCCATGTTGAAATTACTTCCAAAAGCAGTACATTTTCCGAAAATAACGCACATTTCATTCAGCTTTAGACTTTCTCTAATCCACTTGTGACCCTGAAACCACACAAGTTCCATTTGGCCAGTATCATCAACAAAAGTAGCTACTAATCTTTTTTGGTTTTTACCAAATTCAACCGTTTTGATGTTTATAATTTTACCAATAATTTGAATTTCAGCAACAGAACCGGCACTTCTAGAATGTAGTTCATTGATTTTATAGTAGCGTGTTCGATCAATATATCGGTTTGGAAAAAAATTCACTAAATCCTGATACTTATAGATTCCTAATTCTTTCCTAAGTAGTTCAGCCCTGTTAGGACCAACGCCTTTCAAAAATTCAATAGGGGTAAGTAAGAGGTTGTTTGACATTGAAACTTAATTAAATGAATCTATTTTAGTGGACAATTATACGAACTGTAAAAAAA
The DNA here is from genome assembly GCF_002150205.1 of Flavobacterium sp. FPG59. NCBI lineage: Bacteria > Pseudomonadati > Bacteroidota > Flavobacteriia > Flavobacteriales > Flavobacteriaceae > Flavobacterium > Flavobacterium sp. FPG59. Next base: position 6,830 of record NZ_MTCA01000163.1, read on the forward strand.
AATACTGTTTTGATAATTTGTAAAATGCGAAGATAGTTTATTGAATGTAAATTTGGAAATGAGTTCTTTTGGAAATGGAGTAGCAATCATATATATTTGGTT
>NZ_MTCA01000175.1:0-6516 GCF_002150205.1 Flavobacterium sp. FPG59
CCTATAACTCATTCTGAAATACTAAAGATTTATAAAGAAATCGATCAGTTTACACATAAAGGAATTCAGGGACATGCACTGATTATTGGTGGAAGTTATGGGAAAATTGGCTCTATTATTTTAGCTTCAAAGGCTTGTTTAAAGACTGGTTGCGGATTGGTAACCGTTTTTATTCCTAAATGCGGATATACCAGTATACAAACTTCAAATCCTGAGGTTATGGTTTTAACAGATCTAGAGGAAGAAGTGATATCAGATATTGATTTTGATTTTAAACCACAAGCTGTTGGTATAGGTCCTGGATTAGGTCAATCGGATAAATCACATAATGCTTTACAACTGTTTTTGAAAACGTATAAAATCCCCATGGTTATTGATGCTGATGCCTTGAATATTATTTCAAAGTTTAAAAAATTATTGATCCATCTAGCACCCAAAACAATCATTACTCCACACCCAAAAGAATTACAGTCATTGATTGGTAGTTGGATTTCCGAAAAAGACAAGCTAAATAAAAGTATTTCTTTCTCTAAAGAACATCAAATTATTATTGTGATGAAAGGCGCTCCTACACGTGTTATTGATGGAGACACCATTTATGAGAATACCACAGGAAATGCTGCCCTTGCTACAGCTGGAAGTGGAGATGTATTAACAGGGATGATTACTAGTTTATTAGCACAGTCATATTGTCCTCTTCATGCAGCTTTGATAGGTGTTTATCTTCATGGTTTAACGGCCGATATAGCTTTGCCAGAAACAGGTTATCAGTCTTTCATAGCTTCAGATATTATTGCCCACATTGGCAAAGCTTTTTTGAGTTTAGAAAAGGAACACAAAATAAATTGAGACAGTAAATTCATTTCTTAATTTGTAAGTTTGCACCATAGCAAAATTGCTTTATCCAATTCAATTATGGAAAAACAACCATATCTTAGAACCGTAAATGTTACGCGATACATCACACCCTTGCGGGAAGGCGGTTCTTTACCCGCTCTTGCTGAAGCCGATGATGATTTTAAATATGTTTTAAAGTTTAAAGGAGCAGGCCATGGCGTAAAAGCTTTGATTGCAGAATTGATAGGGGGTGAGATTGCTAGAGTTTTGAACTTAAAAATGCCCGAATTAGTATTTGCAAATCTAGACGAAGCTTTTGGGCGTAGTGAAGCTGATGAAGAAATTCAAGATTTATTACAAGGTAGTCAAGGACTTAATTTAGCCTTGCATTATTTATCTAGAGCTATTAATTTTGATCCTGTAGTAACTGCGGTTGACGCTAAACTAGCTTCACAAATTGTTTGGTTAGATGCTTTTATTACTAATGTGGATAGAACATTTAGGAATACCAATATGCTCATTTGGCATAAAGAGTTATGGCTAATTGATCATGGAGCAAGTTTTTATTTTCATCACTCTTGGAGCAATTGGGAGAAACATGCAAAAAGTCCTTTTGCCTTGATAAAAGATCATGTTTTGTTGCCTCAGGCTTCTTTATTACAAGAGACAAATATTGAATTCAAATCTATTCTAACAACAGATGTTATTAGAAACATTGTTAATCTTATACCTGATGCTTGGCTCCAATGGGAAGAAAATCAAGAACAGCCAGAAGCCATTAGGGAAGTTTATTTTCAATTTTTAAGTACTCGTTTAGATCATTCCGAAATTTTTATAACAGAAGCACAAAATGCAAGAGCAACACTTATATGAGTATGCCGTTATTCGTGTTGTGCCTAGGGTAGAGCGCGAAGAATTCCTTAATGTTGGGGTTATTCTTTTTTGTAAAAGAGCAAAATTTATAAAAGTTTTATTCGAAATTAATGAGGGTAAACTCCGTCTTTTTTCGAATGACTTGGATGTAGAACAATTGACATTAAATGTTCAAGCTTTTGCAAAAGTAGCTCATGGCGAAAAAGATGCTGGGCCAATAGGACAATTTGATCTCCCTTCACGATTTCGATGGTTAACGGCGCTGCGTAGTTCAGCCATTCAAACTTCTAGGCCACATCCAGGATTATGTGACAATTTAGACCATACAACTCAACGCCTTTTTGAAGACTTAGTGTTGTAGCACCAGAGTATCCAAAAATACCCTTTCGAATTATTTTATTCAAAAGGGTATTTACATTTTAAAGTGTTTCGGCTATGTTTATAGCTTTGCTAAGTACCATAAATTCTAAAGGTTCATTAGCAATAGGAATATGTACATCACTTGACGGAAACGGTTCTCTCGCACCAGTGTCTTCATAACCATTACGCAGGTACCAAGCAATTAATTCTTCACGTACCGTAATTACGGTCATGACAATTTTTGGCAAACCTAGTTCCAAAGCATGAATTTCAGCTTGCTGCAATAATTTTTTTCCAACACCTCCATTTTGCAAATGTGGTGCAACGGTCAACATGCCTAAGTATAAGTGCTCGGTTTTGTCAACTAGTAAAACGCAACCTACAATTTCGTTATTATTACTAAATTTTAGTAGTGTATTTTTTGTATTTAAAATGGTTTCTTTTAATTCAGTCTCTGTGGTACGCAATCCTTCCAGAATGTTAGCCTCGGTGGTCCAACCTTTCTTGGAGGTTTCTCCGCGATAGGCTGAATTAATCAATTGATTTAATGCTGTAAGGTCTTCAAGTGTAGCTTTGGTAATCATAAAGGACTGTTTTTTTAGTTTTCAAAGGTAGAAAAAACCATTTCACTATTACAATAAATTTGTTTCTTTTCAAGGGAACTATAATTGCGTTTATTCAGAAAATTTAATATTTATCCTTTAATTAATTACTATTATTTTGCTAACAAAGATGAGGCTAATGAGCAATTTTAATTTATATAAAACTTTTGTTTTTGTGAATTATCTGCATAAAGTTAGTTGATTTACAATGCAATAAAATTGACTTTTTGTAAATAGTAAAGGTGGAAGATCTTAAAGTGTTGGCTTTTGTAAATAAGATTAGCTTTTGCAGATGGATATTCTTATTCTTCAATTGTTTATCGTAACTTAAATTCTAAACTTTTAGTCCTTTTTAAAATTTATAATTGGTATTGCGGTCTTTTTTCAAGAACTCAAGTACTGGTTTTAAACTTTCGATGGGACTTTCCTCCATGGGAGTATGACCTGTGTTTTGTATTGTTACCAGTGAATTATTAGGCAAATCTCTATGAAACTTCGTGGCATTTTCTAACGGAATTAATAAATCTTGAGAACCCCAAAGTATCAGTGTAGGCTGCTTAATTGTTTTGATCTTCTCATAAGCTAGGGTGTCTTTTTCTATCGTAAAACGGTCAACAAATGCCTGACGATTGCCTTCTCTCAAGGTTAGTTCATAGTAACGATCAACTAAAGGCTGAGTCACTTTCGATTTGTCAAAATAAATATTTTCGACACTTGCTTTTACTATAAAACGCGGCGTAATATAAGTTAGAATTTTGTTTAGAACAGGAGTTTGGCCAATTTTAAAAGCAACTGGTACACTCTTAGAAATTTGCCTGTATCCTGTAGCATCTATTAAAATCAATTTTTCAACCATTTCAGTTTGAGTAATTGCATAGTTCCAAGCGATTTCTCCTCCTAAAGAATTACCAGCCAAAATGCATTGCTTAACTTTTAAAGTATCTAAAAAGGTTTTGATAAATTCAGTGTAATGTTGAATCGAATAATTGCGATCAGGAAATGGTCCGGTTAAGCCATAGGCAGGCAAATCCATTCGGATCACTCGATTGGTCAATTTTAAACGATTCGCCCACGCATCAAAGGTATGTAAACTAGATGCCGTGCCATGAATAAGCACAATAGGGATACTATCCTGTTGATTGCCTTCATCACGATAATGAACATTCATTCCATCAATTGAAATAAAGGAAGAAGCCTTATTCGTATACTTTGTTTTTAAGTCTATAAATGGAATATCACGATGACCAAAAAATAGCAGGATGGCAATAATAAGGATGGCTAAAAAGCCCCCAATAATTTTTATAAACTTAATTAAGTATTTCATTGACCTCCACTGATTGATTGATGATATTTTCTTCCGATTTTTTGAAAGGAATTTGATGCATCGCATGTTCTGCAATTGCTGTGATAGATAAAGATGGATTTACCCCTGGATTTGCTGAAATCATTGAACCATCTATGATATATAGATTTTTGTATCCAAAAACTTTATTGTTTTTATCAATTACACCTTCACTAGCATTTGATCCCATCACTGCACCACCTAATATGTGAGCTGTTGAAGGAATTCCCGCGATAGTTTCTACTGCAAAAGAAGTGCTGACACCATTTACAGCCTCACTGTATTCTTTGATTAATTGAACAGACTCTGGAATAAAAGGAGATGGTCTTTTACCTTTACTAACGGTTGAATTCATGAATCCAAAAAAGTTGATTTTCAGTTTCAATGTACTGTCTAAAGTTTGCATAAAAAGCAGTACTACCGTTTTTTTTGCCCAATTGTTTTTCAAATAAATTGTAAAATAATTTGCTGGGGACTTTACTAAAGCACCAATAACTTTAGCAATGCGAACAAAAGCGTTACTGCCTGTTACATATGGAAAGTGAATTAATTTCCACGCATTTGAACCTTCAGAATAGCGGCAAATTTCTAGGTGACTGTTCTCATCTGTATCTAAAATACTTCCGATGGCAACTCCTTTTGAAAAGTTCTTCTCTTTGTCTAGCGTGGAAACACTAACAAGAGTTTCATTATTAGTTCTAATGTCTTCCCCTAATCGATCTGAAATATTGGGTAAAGATTTTGTCTTGAGTTGCAGTAGTAATTTAATAGTTCCTAGCACACCACCAGAAAAAATGACTCCTTTACTTTTAATGGTACTTTTTTTTGTGAAAAACTGTGTACTTGTTTTTATGGAAACTTCGTAGCCATGGGTGCCATCTGAAGTATTGATTGGTTTAACATCATAGACTTCCTGCTCCGCCATAATAACCGCTTCATAATGTTGTGCGAGGTATAAATAATTTTTGTCAAGGGTGTTTTTAGAATTGTTTCTGCAGCCTGTCATGCAAGCACCGCAAAAATTGCAACCTGTTCTTTCAGGTCCTATTCCGTCAAAATAGGGGTCTTTTTTAGTAACGTTTTCTACTCCAAAATAAACGGCAACATTTGTAGCATCAAATTTATCTTCCATACCCAATTTCTGGGCTACTTTTTGCAATCCAAGATCACCATCAAATAATTTAGGATTTTTAGCAGTGCCAAGCATTTTAAGTGCCTCTTGATAAAAAGGCGCAAGTTCATTTTCCCAATCGTTCAAGGTACTCCAGCTTCCAGTTTTAAAAAAGGTAGATTTTGGAATGGGTAGTGTATTGGCGTAGACCAAAGAACCTCCACCAACACCTGTTCCCGAGAGAACAGCGACATGTTTAAAAATGGTAAGTTTCATAATACCAAAGAAACGGAGACTTGGCAACCAAAGCCATTTTTTAAAATTCCAGTTGGTTTTGGGAAAATCCCCTGCTCGGAACCATTTTCCTTTTTCGATTACGACTACTTTATACCCTTTTTTTGATAGTCGCAAGGCACTCACAGAACCACCAAAACCACTACCTACAATAACATAATCGTATTCCATTGTATCTGTTTGATTATAATTTACCGCAAAGTTTGGATCGATGCTTTTGTAATTTTGTTTTTCTCAAATGTATAAAATGTTTTAATCTTAATAGAATAGTGTTATCAGTAATTTGTTGACTTTGTAAAATATATTTGGCTGTACTGATGTGGTTACCAAACTCAAAAAATGATATTCACCTTTTAAGGCAACGGTCATTATTGGTTATAATAGCCTATAGATTACTAAAATAATTCATTTTTATGTTAACGTAAATTGAGGTCTTAAAAAAAGCTTATTCATGTTATTTTATTTAATCCATCCAACTTTTTTTTTCCAAAGATTGATTTCTATTTCTCTTTCAAAAAGGTTTTTTGGGACTGTTTGATTTTCATTTTCTGCTTGTTGTCTTATTTTTTGTGTTTGTTCTTCTAAAGTATTTAAACCAATTTTTAATCTTCGAATATTAACCATCGATAAATCATCGCACATATTTGGACTTAAGACACCATTTGTGTCCCAATCAAATTGAGTACCAAATAATTGAGGTTTTCCCTCCAATACCGCTATTCTATCTGATAAACGAGCCAAATTTTCTTCGTAATTTTTATTTTCAACTATACCGTTCTCTAAAATTTTCAAACATTTTTTCATGAATTCAGGTTCACTAATAGCATGTTGTATAATTAGCCAAGCAGATTCACTTGCTTCAATTCCAACTTTTTCAATAGTAGGAAAACCCACTTCATCAATAATCGCATTGAGTTTTTTTGCATTGCTAATGTGAAGATTTTCCATTTCAAGATCATAACTATGAGAGAGCTTTTTTTCCTCAATCAATTTTTGTCTTAATTCTAAATCCTTATTTTTTAATTTGATTATTTCATTTGCAACTTTAGAATAATTCATTTTATTGGAAAAATTTTCGGTTTTAAAAATAGCTATTC
>NZ_MTCA01000137.1:0-8269 GCF_002150205.1 Flavobacterium sp. FPG59
ATACAATTGGGCTTATTTTATTTATGAGTTAAATTGATGCTTTGTGAGCATGTTTATGTCATATTAAATCTGAAAAGGGAAACAATATTTGTAATAGTTTCCCTTTGATATTTATTGTTTTGGATTTAAAGCATCGCTAATACGAGCAATTAAATCTTGAACATGGTATTTACTTATTTTGTCAGTCATTTTTAAAGATGACATTTTTAATTCGTTTTTAAGAGCATTTAATTGTCCTCTTGCAATAGATGGTAAATCTGTTTGTGCAAGGTTTACTCTTCTTGAATTAAATCCATAAGTAACTCCCACAGGTACAGATCTTACGGTTGTTGTCCCTGGTTTTAACAATTCAATCATTTTGTCAACATATATTTTTTGAATATTTCTTCTAAAAATATCTATTGAGCTACTTGTTTTTAATTCAGAGAAAATGCCCTTGTTTAAGTCAGTTAACAATTCATCTACACTATAGTTGTCTTTACTTGCTGTAGCGCTTTCCATAAGTCGTACCATGCGATCACCAGTCATTAAACTAGATAAGGTAGCATCTTGCATAGATTTAACAGCTTCAACGCCACTATCAGGATTTATTTTAGAAAGAACGTTTTGATCTAATAGCCATTTTGGAGTATTGAATAACTGGGTATTAAGGAATAAAACAGCATCTTTTTGAATGCTTTTAGGAACTACTTGAAATTGATTTCCTGACATGTCATACGTTTTAGGGTTGTCATAAATACCACCCACGTTTTTAGTAACGTGTCCCATGTATCTTCTAAACTGTCCAGTAAGAGCTCCGTAAAGTTCATCTAATTCAGCGTAGCTTTCACCATCTTCTTTAGACCATTCTATTAAATTTGGTAAAATTCTTTTTAAGTTTTTAATACCATATTCTGACGCTCTCATGGCATTATCTCCAATATCTTCTGTTTGATATCTTGGGTCATAAGGACTTGATTCAGTTCCAAACCATAAACGATTGTTTTTGTAGGCTTCTTTAGTCATATCGTTCAAAACTGTTTTTTCTTGTGCTTCAGTTTTGCTGTCTTCAAAATAAGAATAACCCCATTTTATTGCCCATTTATCATAATCACCAATTCTTGGGAACAAATGTTTTACACCATCTTCTGGTTGAGCAACATAATTAAAACGAGCATAATCCATGATTGATGATGTATGTCCATTTTTTTCTTGGTATGCTGCATCTCTCAATTTTTCTACAGGAGTTGCTGAGCTAGCTCCCATATTATGACGCAATCCTAAAGTATGACCTACTTCATGTGATGAAACAAATCGGATTAATTCTCCCATTAATTTATCATCAAATTTTTTAGCTCTAGCAGCTGGATCAACAGCAGCAGTTTGAATTAAATACCAGTTACGCAATAAACTCATGATATTATGGTACCAACCGATGTGACTTTCTAGAATTTCTCCACTTCTAGGATCGTGTACATTTGGTCCATAAGCATTTTGAATGTCGGCAGCAAAATAGCGAAGTACTGAAAAACGAGCATCCTCTAAGCTCATTGTCGGGTCATTTTCTGGCCAATATTCTCCACGAATTGCATTTTTCCAACCTGCAGCTTCAAAAGCTACTTGCCAGTCATCAATACCTTGTTTGATAAATTTTTTCCATTTTTCAGGAGTGGCAGGATCAATGTAATATACTATAGGTTTTAATGGCTCAATTAATTCTCCGTTTTTTTGTTTTTGAGCATCTTCTGGAGATTTTGGTTCTAAACGCCATCTTACTGCAAATACTTTATTCTCTGCTTTTTGTGATTCTTCTTCAAAAACACTGTATTCATTTGCAAAATAACCTACACGAGCATCAAAAACTCTTTTACGCATAGGTTTTTTTGGTAACAAAATCATAGACGTATTCATCTCTACCGTAACTACACCTGCATCTAGTGCTGATGGAAGGTTCACACCAATTTGTGGAGTAGGAGTAAGATTAATTCTAGGTGGTACCGTTGTAAACGTTTTTACAGTTCTAATTTCAGTATTTATTGGAAAACTACTTATTTTAGAAATATAAGATCTGTCTTTTTGAAAAGCTTGAATGTTTAACAACTGTTTCTTGATGGGATCAAGTGAAAAAGTTTGTACATCAGCATCAAAAGTAGTAGTTAAATCAAGTACATATCCTGTAATTTTTCCAGCTTCATCCTTTTTGTAGGCAAGAACGTCAAAGTTCCCAATTATAGGATCAGATGTTGAATTTTTTACGGCTTGTGCCATTGGTTTATCCTCATCTGGTGACATAATTACGTAGGTAATTGATCGTAAAAGAATGTTGTTGTTCATTCCTTTTTCAAAACGAACTACTTGTCTGTTAATTTCTTCACCACCAAAAATTCCTCCACCAGCAGGTGTTTTAGAATATCTTGTGATGGTCATAATTTCGCTACCAAGTAAGCTATCCGGAATTTCGAATAAGTACTTATTATCTGTTTTATGAACATCAATTAATCCTTTTTGGGTTACAGCAGTGGAGTCTATAACTTTTTTATAAGGTTTAGGTTCTTTTTTAGCCTCTGCTGGTTTAGCTGCTGGTTGAGCAACAGCTGTCTTGTCATTTTTTTTCTTTTTTTTTCTTTGAGCAAATGTCTCAGGAGCAGCAAAAAGTGCGATGCACGCAATAATTAGAGTTAGTTTTTTTTTAAGCATGTAATTCTACACATTATAGTTAATAATTAGTTTTGTGTAAATAAATAGAGTGCATTCGTATTTATTCATCTTTAATTATCAAATCTATTGATATATTTTTAATAATGAACTTTTAAAATTTTCATTTTATAATAATTAACATAAATTAACATTCGTTTTATTTTTCTCTTTTGAACTTTTTCGTGGTACTTTTTTTAAATAAGCCTTTTAATTCTCACTACTTTTGTTTTGAGTTCCATCAGTAGGAATTTTAGTGTCACAAATATGAGATTTTCGATAGTATTACAAAAAAAGGTTACACGGATATAATGAGAAAAATAAAATATAAAAAAGGCAGGAAATTATTGCCTTATAATCTTGAATACACAGGAATCCACAAAGAAATGCAGTCAGAAATGCAATTGTTTGTTTATAATGATATTGATTTTACAGAGTACACTGATTTTAAAGTAGAAGAATTAAATCAGTTAATTGATTTTTCTAAAATAAACTGGCTCAATATTCATGGACTTAATAACGTTGATTGGTTGCAAGCCATTGGAAAGAATTTTGGAATTAATAATTTTATTTTATCCGATGTTTTAAATACGGTACGAAGAACAAAATTTGAAGAATCACATGATTTTTTATTCTTCAACATTAAATCGCTTTTACCTCTCGAAAATTCAGAGAACATTAGTATTGAACAAATTAGTTTTTTGTTAAAAGATGGAATTCTAATTTCGTTTCAGGAAAAAAGAAGTGATTTTTTTTCACACATTAGAGAAAGAATTAGAACCCATTCAGGACTTGTTCGCGTAAAAGGTCCTGATTACTTATTATATATATTGCTAGATGCAATTATAGAGAATTTTTACATTACGCTAGAAAGCGAGGAGGATAAAGTAGAAGAACTTATAAATTTAACCAAAGAAAATCCCGATCCAATAATTTTAGAGCGAATAGAGAAACATCGTGACAATTTGAATGTATTGAAACGCGCTATTATTCCGCTCAGAGACTCTCTGTACGATATTAAAAGCATAAAAGATGATTCTATTTTTAATGTAGTTGAGACAGATACCTTTAGTTTTTTTACTCGTTTGCATCAAAAGTGTTTAGAACTTTTAGAGCAAATAGATTCGGATATGGATTCACTGGAGAGTGCTTCTAATTTCTTTTTTTCGGCTCAAACGCATAAGATGAACGAAATTATGAAAACACTTACGATCGTCTCTGCTATATTCATTCCGCTTACATTTATTGTAGGTGTCTACGGTATGAATTTTGAAAACCTGCCAGAATTGAAATTTAAATATGGATATCATACCGTAATGGGTTTCATGTTTTTAATAGTAATTGGAATGATTATTTATTTTAAAAAAAGACGTTGGTTTTAATACTGTTTAATAACTTTAGTTTTCCTTTTGATAATTAAAAAAATAATAAAAATGAACAAAGCCATATACATCGCTACGAGTGAGCAAAACAGCGGGAAATCTATTGTTACTCTTGGACTTATGAGCATGCTTATAGGGAAAACAGCAAAAGTTGGTTATTTTAGACCTATTGTTGAGGATATTGAAGAGGGTGGTTTTGACAATCATATTGAAACCGTATTAGGTCATTTTGGTCTCGATATCGCTTTTGAAGATGCTTTTGCTATTACCAAAAGTAAATTAATCAAGAAAAAAAATAAAGGAAAAATAGGGGAGGTCCTAGATTTAATTATCGAAAAATATAAAAAACTAGAAGAACGTTTTGATTTTATACTAGTAGAAGGAACGGGCTTTAGCGGTGAAGGAACCGTTATTGAGCTCGATATGAATGTGCTGATTGCTAAAAATCTTGGAATTCCTACCATCATTGTAGGATCTGGAGTAGGGAAAACTCTCGAAGAATTATTAGACAGTTTATATCTAGCCTATGATTCTTTCAAGGTGAAAGACGTAGAAGTTCTTGCCGTAATTGCAAATAAAGTACAACCTGAAAACATAACATTAGTTACCAATGGATTATTAAAAACCTTGCCAGGTACTGTGATGGTGAGTAGTATTCCTATGATTCATCATTTAAATAATCCTACGGTGCAAGAAATTGTCAAAGAGCTGGGTGCAAAAGTACTTTTTGGAGAGGCTCACTTGAACAATCAAACAGGAAACTTTAGTGTAGGAGCTATGCAATTGAGGAATTATTTATTACATCTCAAAGAAAACAGTCTTGTTATTACTCCCGGAGATAGAGCCGATATAATCCTAGGGGCTTTACAGGCCAATGAATCGGTCAACTATCCTACTATCTCTGGTATTGTGCTAACTGGAAACATTCTGCCAGAAATAAGTATTTTAAAGTTAATTGAAGGACTCTCAACCATAGTGCCGATCATTGCCGTAGAAGAAGGAACGTATTATATTACGAATAAAATAGGCGGTATCAAATCCAAAATTTACGCCAACAACAAACAGAAAATTGAAATCTCGATTGCTACTTTCGAGAAGTATATGGATGTTGATACGTTATCCGAGAAACTAATAACGTTTGAAGCCGACGGAATGACTCCTAAAATGTTTCAGTATAACTTGGTAAAAAGAGCCAGACAACATCGCAAACATATTGTATTGCCCGAAGGCAATGATGATCGAATCTTGGCTGCAGCGTCCCGCTTACTAGAAATGGATGTAGTTGATATTTCTATCATTGGAAACAAAAAACAAATAGAAAATAAAATTGTTGAGTTAGGTCTAAATTTTGATTTTTCGAAAATTAAAATAATTAATCCCATTGAATCAGAACATTATGACGATTATGTAAATACCTATTTTGAGTTGCGAAAAGCCAAAAATGTGACCTTAGGAATGGCTAAAGATTTAATGGAAGATGTTTCATATTTTGGCACCATGATGGTGTACAAAGGTCACGCTGACGGAATGGTTTCTGGAGCTGCACATACTACACAACATACCATTTTGCCAGCCCTACAGTTTATTAAAACAAAACCCAATTCATCAGTGGTTTCTTCTGTGTTTTTTATGTGTTTAGAGGACCGTGTTTCGGTTTTTGGGGATTGTGCCATTAATCCGAATCCTACAGCAGAACAGCTTGCCGAAATAGCCATTTCATCTGCCGATTCGAGTTTGGCTTTTGGAATTGAGCCAAAAATTGCCATGCTTTCTTATTCTTCAGGATCTTCAGGTAAAGGGGATGAAGTAGATAAGGTTCGAGCCGCTACCGAAATTGTTCGCCAAAAACGTCCTGATTTAAAAATTGAAGGTCCCATTCAATATGATGCCGCTGTGGATATGACCGTTGGGAAAAGCAAATTGCCTAATTCTGAAGTGGCAGGTCAAGCCAGTGTGCTTATTTTTCCAGATTTAAATACAGGAAATAACACGTATAAAGCAGTTCAAAGAGAAACAGGTGCGCTAGCTATTGGTCCGATGTTACAAGGATTGAATAAACCGGTAAATGATTTAAGTAGGGGTTGTACCATTGATGATATCATAAATACAGTTGTAATTACAGCAATTCAAGCACAAGGATTGTAACTTTTAATCTTTTAATAAAATTTGAATGAAAACAGTTATCATAAACTCAGGGAGTTCCTCTATAAAATACCAAATGATTAACATGCCAGCAAATGAGGTTATTTGTTCTGGGATGATTGATAGAATAGGTCTTGAAAGTTCCAATTTAACATACGTAACGAGTACCACTAAATTAGAAGAAACACTTTCAATTCCCAATCATAAAATCGGCTTAGAGAAAATTGCTCAGCTCCTGATGAATCCTACTATCGGAGTTATTCAAAGTACTGATGAAGTTAAAGCGGTAGGACATCGAGTGGTACATGGCGGGAATGATTTTTCGAATACCGTACTTATTAATGATGCCGTTAAAGATAAAATAAGACAACTATTTGAGTTGGCTCCATTGCATAATCCTGCTAATCTTGAAGGAATAATTGTTGCTGAAGAAATTTTTACAGCAGCACAACAAGTAGCTGTTTTTGACACGGCTTTTCATCAAAGTATTCCCGTTGTGGCGCATCAATATGCAATTCCAAAGTATCTTTTGACCGAAAATAAGATTAGGGTATACGGTTTTCATGGCACGAGTCACAAATATGTTTCGGAGAACGCCATTCAATATTTAAAACAAAATACGCTTACCTCTAGCTCTAATATTATAACCATTCATTTAGGAAATGGTTGCAGCATGACAGCAATAAAAGACGGAAAAAGTATGGATCATACTTTGGGTTTTGGTCCCATGAACGGATTAATTATGGGTACCCGAAGTGGAGATGTGGATCAATCCGTGATTTTTTACTTGGTGAACACTTTAGGATATTCACTCGATGCTGTAAATACCATGCTACAAAAACAAAGTGGTATGTTAGGTCTTACGGGTTACAGTGATTTAAGGGATATTGAAGCCAATGCTGAAAACGGAAATGTTGATTGCCAATTGGCTTTGGCCATGAATGCCTACCGTATCAAGAAATATATTGGGTCTTATGCAGCGGTTTTAAACGGATTAGATGCTATTGTTTTTACAGCAGGAATAGGTGAAAATTCTTCATACATCCGCAAGTTAGTGTGTACGGATATGGAATATTTTGGTATCGCTTTGGATGCATCCAAAAATGAAATTCGATCCAAAGAGATTCGAGAAATTAATACTGCTGATTCACCAACAAAAATTTTAGTGGTTCCTACAAATGAAGAAGTAGAAATTGCCAATCAAGTATTTGAATTGCTGACTAGTTAGATATTGAGTTTTTAAGTTACCAATCCTAAACAACATACAAATTAACGACTCAAAATAATTGATGAAATATTTACTAGTTATTGCAGCTTTTTTTCTAATAAATAATAGCGTGTTTGCCCAAAAATCTTACGAAGATAAAATAGGCTATTCGAAATTGAAATCAGATTTAGATTTTTTTTGTAACATTCGTAAGAAAGCAAATTCGGGTTTATATAAGTACAGAACTGTAAATCAAATTGATAGTATAGAAAAAAAAGCGTATAAAAAGCTTTCTGATCAAACCACCTTAAGAGAGTTTTTTAATATCATAAGTGAATTAGCAGATTATGAAGGAAGCGTCCATAATGATGTTTCTTTTTCAGAAAAAATCGTCAAAAAGATAGTAGCAGACTCTGTATATTTTCCGGTTCCTATAAAAGTATTAGACGGGAAAATAATTGTGAATAGTATTGAAAGTAGCATACCAGTAGGAGCAGAAATAGTTTCTATAAACGGAATAAAAGCTCTAGAAATATTGAAATTGAATTCTATTTATTATACAACAGATGGTTACAGTAATGTAGCTAAAACATTTGCTCAAGATGGTGGTTTTTCAGCTTATTTATTTTTTTCGTTAGGTAAAAAGTTGGAATATAAAGTGCTTTACCAGATGAATTCTATTGCTGGAATTAAAGAAGCTGTAATTAAACCAGTAAACCGTAAAATATTTTCACAGCATTATAAAAAGAGACATTCCATAATTTTAGATAGTATTTATACCAGTAAAACGCAACTTCCGTACAGTTTTGAAATTATAAATCAAAACACTGTCAAACTGAATATACGCTCATTTGCAATAGGGGAT
>NZ_MTCA01000270.1:0-3554 GCF_002150205.1 Flavobacterium sp. FPG59
TCCAATTTTGATTTTTGTACCTAAAAATCAAAATTAATGTTTTCAAACTCTATTTGTAAAGTGAAATTTAATTACCCTTTCAATCGGTTTTTTGGAGCGCCTTAATTATTTTACTGTATAGCAGTTGTTCATCAACAGGTTTAGAGACATAATCGTTCATTCCCATAGCTTGGGCTTTTTCCAAATCAACAGAAGTAACATCTGCAGTTAGTGCTATGATGGGAATGTCAGATTTCATAATGTTGCGAACGTATGCGGTTGCATCAAAGCCATTCATTTCGGGCATTTGTAAATCCATTAGCACCAAGTCATACTTATTTTGTTTTAGTTTTTCAATCGCAATTTTTCCGTTGGCCGCAATGTCTACATCAAAGCCAAAGTCAGCAAGTATTATTTTAATTAAAAGTTGATTGAGTGGCATGTCTTCGGCAACCAATATGTTTATTTTTTTTACCTCGGCTTGTATGTTTGAAACCGGTTCCGTTTGCTGCTCTATTTTTTGATTTGTTTTAGCAAAGTTTAATAGGAAACTAAAGGCTGATCCTTTTCCTAATTCGCTTTGCACGTGTATGGTGCCACCTTGTTGTTCTATTAATTTTTTAACGATGGTTAGTCCAAGACCAGTACCTCCATAAAGGCGCGAGTTTTCATAAGTTGCTTGTCCAAAATCTTCAAAAATATGTTCGAGTTTGGTTTTATGGATGCCTATTCCAGTGTCAGTTATGGTAAAATCAATAGTTATTTCCTCTGCATCTTGTTTAAGCAAGGAAACACAAATGGTTATTTTTCCTGCGTTGGTAAACTTAACAGCATTACTTATCAAATTCAAAATGATTTGTCGCAACCGAATTGAATCGCCCATAATAATTTCGGGTATTGCGATGTCAAATTGTGTTATCAATTCTAAATTTTTCTCCTTTATTTTCATATCGAATAATTGAAGCATTGATGAGAGCGAATCAGCTAAATTAAAAGGAGTTTGTTCAAAAGTCATTTTACCAGCATCTACTTTGGCAAGGTCAAGAATATCGTTAATTAAAACAAGCAGGGCATCTCCGGAATCCTTAATTGCCGTTAGGTAGTCTTTCTGACTTTGGTCTAATTTCGATTTTAAGAGTACATTTGTAAACCCTATAATGGCATTCATAGGAGTTCGTATTTCGTGGCTCATGTTGCTCAAAAATTGTTGCTTTGCTTGCATGGCATCCTCAGCAGCAATTTGTGCAGTTTCGGCTTTGTATTTAGCATCTTTCTGCTCGTGAATATCGGTATTAGTTCCTACCCACATTTTTATTTTTCCGTGTTCATCTTTAATTGGTAAAGCCCTGCTTAAATGCCATTTGTACGCACCGTCTTTATGTAAGATTCGGCATTCCATGTCAAAAATTTCTCCAGTTTTAAAGGAGTTTGACCAGTTTGTTTTAGTCATCTCCACGTCATCGGGGTGAATTACTTTTTCCCATCCCCAACCTTTTAATTTTTCAAACTCTAGTCCGGTGTCATCCAGCCATTTTTTATTAAAATATATAACATTACCCTCTGTGTCGGCATTGGTTATTTTTTGAGGCATAGAATCTAAAATCTGTCTTAATTTTTTTTCGTTTTCTATAATTCCCCTTTTTGCAATCACCTGCTCGGTTACTTCATTACCAATTATAGTGATACCGGAAATAGTTTGATCTGCTTCTAAATAAGGCTGGAAAACAAAATTGAAAAAATACTCTTCCTTTATAGTTCCATGCATATTTTTAGGGCTTTGTACTTCAATACCATGAAAAGGAATACCGGTAGCACGCACCTCATCAAGCATATCAAGGAAAGTGGTGTTTTTAAGTTCGGGCATAATTTCAAGCAGCGATTTACCTTCTATATCGTTTCCTCTTCCCCAAACTTCTTTAATCTGGTCGTTTGCAAGTTCAATAATCAGGTCTTTACCTTTTAGCACGGCAAAAGTAAATGGCGAATTCATCAGCATCATGTTATATCGCTTATCGCTTTCTTCTATTTTTTTGCGCGCCATCACCATTTCTGTTACTTCATACGCTATTTGTGTAACACCAGAAATGGAGTTGTCTGCGTCATAATAGGGTTGGAAAACAACGTTAAAATATTTATGTTTTAACTTACCATTGTAGGTTACTTTTCCGAGAATTTCGTTGGCATAGAATGGAATACCTGTTGTGTATACTTTGTCAATCATTTCAGGAAATGGCTGATCCTTAATTTCCGGTAATATTTCCAAAAGCGTTTTATCTTCTACATCTTTACCTTTTCCCCAAAAATCTTTCATTAAATCGTTAGCAAGGGTAACCAACATGTCTTTTCCTTTCATTACACAAAAAGCAAATGGCGAATCCATAAGCATCATGTAATACCGATTGCTAATTTCTTCTATTTTCTTCAATGCTTTCAGGTCTGCATTGTGTAGTGCGGCTAATGCATTTTTTACAATCACAGCTGCTGTTACTTCATAAGCAATAATGGTTATCCCAGAAATAGTCTCATCTGCTTCTAGATAGGGTTGATACACAAAATTGAAATAAACATCCTCCAATTTACCATTGCGAAAAACCGGGCAAAGTACCTCATCTCCGCAAAACGGAGTACCGCTGGTATAAACCTTATCGAGCAAATCGGGAAATTCGGAATCTTTAATCTCAGGTAAAACTTCAAGTAGAGTCTTTCCTTCTAAGTCGTTGCCTTTTCCCCACATTTCTTTTACGGAATCATTGGCAAGAGTAATTACCATATTTTTTCCCTTGAGTATAGCAAAACCAAAAGGTGATTTAAGAAGCATCATGTAGTATCGCTTTTCGCTTTCCTCCAGCTGCTTTATGGCTTTTTGCTCTGCATCAAGTTGCGCTACCAGTGTTTCATTTTCAGTAACATCATCAGAACGCTGAATGATATATTGTACATTATTGTTATGATCTAGAATAGGGGAGTTCACTACTTTCCAATACTTTGTTTTAAATCCACCACCTTCGGATGCAGGTTTAGGAATATCGTATCTTATTACCGGCAAGGTATCGGCAGTTTTATTTTTGATCACGCGGTTGAAAGAAGCTCGAATCGTACTTTCTTCATTTCGGTTTGTATTGTCTGGATTAGATGGAAAAACATAAAAAATGTTTTGTCCAGTAATACATTCACGTGTGGTTTTGGTTTTCCTAATAAAATCGTCTGAAGCAGCAATGATGATAAAGCTGGTATCTATAACAAGCATCAATGCGGGAGACTGCTCGAATATCCTGATGTAATCTTTTGCATCCATATGTTTGTAAATATCAGATAAAAAATCCGATTAATGAATGTAAAAGGTTGCCAATGAATTTATATTTGCTTGCTTAATGATATCGGTATATCAAATAAAGTTCGCTTTATCAGAATTTTGACTGATGGTAAGCAAAAGGATTTGCCACTTAGAGATGACTGGGAGTTCGTAAACGCTCAGTTGTCGTCTAAAGGGAAGCTTAGAAAACGGTAATTCTACAAAATACAGCTAGCTTAAAATTGCTAGTATGGGATGTGGTTATTTTTGAATTATTTTAACT
>NZ_MTCA01000008.1:0-43679 GCF_002150205.1 Flavobacterium sp. FPG59
GGGTTTTGTATTGCACATGGAGCGCAGCTGCAACCGTAATGTTGCATCAAAGTATTTACAGTGATTTTAAATATTTAGTTTAAAAAAATGAAAAAATCTATTGATATAATTTGTATTGGGGAAGTTGTAATTGATTTTATAGGTCATCAAATTGACACTTCAATAAATAGAACTAAAGATTTCCATCGATTTTTAGGTGGATCCCCTACAAATGTTGCTGTTAATGCAACAAGATTAGGCTTGAAATCAGCTTTAGTGGCCACTTGTGGTCAAGATGGATTAGGAGAGTATATCGTTCGTAAATTGAAGGCTAATAATGTCATTACTTCCTACGTTAAAAAAATTGATGATAAGCCAACTTCGGTAATATTTGTTTCTAAATCTACGGGGACCCCTGATTTTATTCCTTTTAGAGAAGCTGATTCTCAAATTGACCCGAGCCAGATTACAGATGATTTACTTGAAAGTGCTAAAATTTTTCATACAACATGTTTCGCACTAAGTAAAGAACCTGCTCGTACCACAATTCTTGAAAGCGCTAAAAGAGCAAAGCAATTGGGATTGAAAACAAGTATCGATATTAATTTTTCGGAACGAATTTGGAAGGATAGAGAGGAAGCTAAATTGGTATTGAAAGAGTATTTAGCAACGGATCCATTAGTAAAACTAAGTGAGGATGATTGCTACAGGCTGTTTTCAGAAGCAAAAACCGAAGATTTTATCTTTGAATATTTTCATAACCTAGGTGCTTCAACAGTTTGCTTGACAAAAGGAAAAGAAGGAGTGGTTTTATCAGACAAAGAGTTTGGGCTTTTTCATCAAGAATCAATTCCAGTTCTAGAAATAAAAGATGCCACGGGAGCTGGTGATGCATTTTGGACAGGCTTTCTATATGCGCAACTTTTGAATAAAAATTTTAATGATACTATTACGATAGCTCAAAAACTTGCAGTTCTGAAATTGCAAAATGTCGGTAGACTTCCTACTAATATTGATATTGGTTCATTTATAGAATTAGATTAGCTAATTGCGCAAAGATATTCTTATTGCAATTTATATCCTTTTATGTTTATTTTTTATAACTTTATCATTCACTAAATGAATTGATTATGACAGTAAACCAAATTTTAAGCACAAAAGGGAAAGAGGTATTCTCTATACTATCAACCCATACAGTCTACGAAGCTCTGACCATTATGAGTGAAAAAAACATTGGAGCCATCCTCATTATTGAAAACACAGAACTAAAAGGAGTTTTATCGGAGCGGGATTATGCCAGGAAAATTGTTTTAAAAGCAAAATCTTCAAAGAAAACATTTGTTCATGAAATTATGGAGACAAATGTGGTGACCGTAAAACCAACAGATAATTTGGATTTTTGTATGGAATTAATGAGTACAAAAAGAGTGCGTCACCTGCCCGTTTTAGAGAATGATATTGTAATAGGAGTTATATCCATAAGTGATGTTGTAAAAGCAATAATAGAGTTGCAAAAAGATACCATACAGCATTTAAACACTTATATTACACAGTAAATTAATATTTTATAACAAAGAAATAGCTGCATTTATATGCGGCTATTTTTGTTTCTAAGGTAATAAATTAGCCCAAAATTTGAAAAGAATAGTATAAAAGCTGACTTTTTAAACCAAGTCTTCTATCTTTGTAATCTAGAATAAAAGCAAAAAAATGGACAAAAATAACAAAAGAAGAGAAGCATTATTATACCACGCTAAGCCTACTCCAGGAAAAATTCAAGTTGTTCCAACAAAAAAATATGCCACACAAAGAGATTTGTCACTAGCATATTCTCCAGGAGTTGCTGAGCCATGTTTAGAAATTGCAAAAGATATCAATAACGTTTACAAATATACCGCCAAAGGAAATCTAGTAGCCGTAATTACAAACGGTACCGCTGTTTTGGGTCTAGGGGATATAGGTCCCGAAGCCTCAAAACCAGTAATGGAAGGAAAAGGTTTGTTGTTTAAAATTTTTGCAGATATTGATGTTTTTGACATTGAAATAGGAACGAAAGATATAGAAGAATTCATTCAAACGGTTAAGAATATTGCTCCTACTTTTGGAGGAATTAATCTAGAGGATATCAAAGCACCAGAATCTTTTGAAATAGAAAGACGTTTGGTTGAGGAGTTAAATATTCCCGTAATGCATGATGATCAACACGGAACTGCTATCATCTCATCAGCTGCATTGTTGAATGCGCTTGAACTTGCTGATAAGAAAGCCGAAGATGTAAAAATGGTGGTTTCAGGAGCAGGATCGGCGGCACTTGCTTGTGCTGATTTATACGTTTTATTGGGCGTAAAAGTTGAGAATATTTTCATGTTCAACAGCAAAGGTTTGTTGACAAGTGACAACCCAAGTTTGTCTGAACTGCAATTAAAATATGCAAAAAATATCCCTTCAATGTCTCTTGCCGAGGCTTTAGTAGATGCTGATATTTTTCTAGGATTGTCTACAGGAGGGTTAATGTCTCCAGAGATGCTGCTTACAATGGCTGATAATCCTATCGTTTTTGCTATGGCAAATCCAGATCCAGAAATTGATTATAATGTAGCTATTGCAACACGTAAAGATGTTATTATGGCCACAGGAAGATCAGATTTTCCTAACCAAGTTAATAACGTTTTAGGTTTTCCTTACATTTTTAGAGGAGCTCTAGACGTACGTGCTACCAAAATAAATGAGGCTATGAAAATGGCTGCTGTCAAAGCACTTGCTTTATTGACTAAGGAATCTGTTCCAGAACAAGTTAATGTGGCTTATGGAGCTACAAAACTTAATTTTGGTAGAGATTACATCATTCCAAAACCTTTTGATCCAAGATTAATATCTATTGTTGCACCGGCTGTAGCCAAAGCAGCTATGGAGTCTGGCGTAGCATTAAACCCTATTACAGATTGGAAAAAATACGAAGAAGAATTGAACGATCGTTTGGGTAACGACAACAAAATGGTTCGTTTGATTACCAATAGAGCCAAGATGGATCCAAAACGAATCGTTTTTGCCGAAGCTGATCATTTGGATGTTTTAAAAGCAGCTCAAATAGTACACGAAGAAGGTATTGGTTTCCCAATTTTACTAGGGAACAAAGAAATTATATTGGAATTGAAAGAAGAAATAGGCTTTGATGCTGATGTGCCTATTATTGATCCGAAAATTAAAGAGGAAGAGTCAAGAAGAAATAAATTTGCCTCGACGTACTGGTCTACAAGACAACGTCGCGGTATTTCACTTCTAGATGCTCAAAAACTCATGCGCGAAAGAAATTATTTTGCAGCTATGATGGTCAATGAAAATGAAGCCGATGCACTGGTAACAGGACATTCTAGAAGTTATCCATCTGTAGTGAAACCTATGTTACAACTGATTGATAAAGCAGCTGGCGCTTCAATAATTGCTACAACAAATATGATGATGACGGCTCGTGGGCCAATGTTTTTATCAGATACTGCAATAAACATCAACCCGTCAGCAGATGATTTAGCCAAAATTGCAATCATGACTGCTAAAACTGCTAGAATGTTTGGAGTAGAACCAGTAATAGCTATGGTGTCGTTTTCTAATTTTGGATCTTCATCAAATGAGAATGCTTCAAAAGTACGTGAAGCTGTAGCCTTTTTGCATAAGAATTATCCAGACATGATCATTGATGGAGAAATTCAAGCCGACTTTGCTTTAAACCCTGAAATGTTAAAAGAGAAGTTTCCATTCTCTAAACTAGCTGGAAAAAAAGTAAATACTTTGGTTTTCCCAAATCTAGAATCGGCAAATATTACGTATAAACTATTGAAAGAACTTAACAAAGTAGATTCTATAGGACCGATTATGTTAGGAATGGGCAAACCGGTACACATTTTTCAATTAGGAGCAAGTGTTGAGGAAATGGTAAATATGGCAGCAATTGCAGTGATTGATGCACAAGAAAAAGCCATTAAGAAAGCCAAACAAATTTAATTTAATGCATTGTAAACAAATTGTAGCATAATTTTTTATCAGAAATTTATGCGTGTACAAATTTTGTTATATTTGGAACTATTTTATATACATCATGATAGCACACTTACAAGGGAAACTCGTAGAAAAATCGCCAACACATATTGTCATTGATTGTGGGGGCGTAGGCTACCATATAAATATTTCCTTACATACATATTCATTATTACCCAATACCGATTTTATAAAAGTATATACGCATCTTCAAATTAAAGAAGATGCGCATACACTTTTTGGGTTTATTGAAAAATCTGAAAGAGAAATTTTCAGACTCTTATTGTCTGTTTCAGGTATTGGCGCAAGCATTGCTAGAACAATGTTGTCCTCACTTGATCCCAAACAAATTACAAATGCCATAGGATCGGCAGATGTAGTAACTATTCAATCTATTAAGGGAATTGGTAGTAAAACAGCACAGAGGGTGATACTTGACCTCAAAGAAAAAGTATTAAAACTTTATGATTTAGACGAAGTTTCTATGTCTCAAAGCAATACAAATAGAGATGAAGCGTTATCAGCATTGGAAGTATTAGGTTTTGTACGAAAAAGTTCAGAAAAAGTTATCGAAAAAATCGTCAAAGAAAATCCAGATGCTACCGTTGAATCGATTATCAAACAAGCTTTAAAAAACCTATAAAAGGGATTTAAGAAACAGGAGTTATATGCATAAAAATTGTATTTTTTGGCTTGTTCTATTATGTGGTTACATATTGCATGCTCAAGTTAAAGAGGGAACTCAGGATACGGTAAGTAAGGGTTTCTCTAAGGGGAAATTACAGCTTAAAAACCCACCAAGTATACTTTCATCATATACGTATGATCCAGCTATTGATAGGTATGTATACACAAGTTCTTTTGACGGGTTATCTATAAATTACCCTATCATATTGACTCCCAAGGAATACGAGAAATTAGTTTTGAAAGAGTCAATGCGCAACTATTTTAAAACAAAAGTAGATGCCATAGACGGTAAAAAAGAAGGTAGCCAAGACGCAAAAAAAGATTTATTACCGCGATACGTTATCAAATCAGGTTTGTTTGAATCTATTTTTGGTAGCAATACCATTGATGTAAAACCTACAGGATCTGTTGAAATGGATTTAGGTTTGCGTTTTACAAAACAAGATAATCCTTCATTTTCTCCTAGAAACAGGTCTAATCTTTCCTTTGATTTTGATCAAAGAATCAGTATGAGTTTAATGGGGAAAGTGGGAACAAGACTTAATGTAAATGCTAATTATGATACTCAATCTACATTTGCATTTCAAAATTTAATAAAACTAGATTACGCACCTACAGAGGACGATATCATTCAAAAAATAGAAGTAGGAAATGTTAACATGCCTTTAAACAGTTCTCTTATTCGTGGAGCTCAAAGTTTATTTGGTTTCAAGACACAATTGCAATTTGGTAAAACAACTTTTACCGGGGTATTCTCAGAACAAAAATCACAAACAAAAAGCGTAGTTGCTCAAGGTGGAGGTACCATTGAAAACTTTGAAATGTTTGCTTTAGATTATGATAGTGACCGTCACTTTTTCTTATCGCAATATTTTAGAGACAGGTATGATAAGTCTCTTGTAAATTATCCTTTTATAGATAGTAGAGTTCAAATCTCAAGAATTGAAGTTTGGGTTACCAATAGACAAAATAGGGTAACTACAACCAATAATAATTTGAGGAACATTATTGCTATTCAAGATCTAGGTGAAGCCCAAATCACAGGTATTCCAGATAATGAAGTTGTTGTGTTAGACCCGTCTACAGGAATTTTTAATGCTCCTGCAAATACGCCATCAAATAACGCAAACAATGATTATGATCCAGCTCAAATTACTACTGGAACTGGTTTGTTAAATGCTAATATTAGAGAAATTGCTACTTCAAGTTCAGGTTTTAATACCACCGTTAGCGAAGGTCAAGATTATTCTAAGCTTGAGAATGCTAGAAAATTAAACCCAAATGAGTTCACCTTTAATCCGCAACTTGGATTTATTTCTTTGCAACAACGTTTGGCAAATGATGAGGTTTTAGCAGTGGCTTACGAATATAGCATTGGAGATCAAGTGTATCAAGTAGGGGAGTTTGGTAATGATGGTGTAGATGCCACTGTGGTTACAGGGAACACACCTGCAACGCAAGCCATTATTTCTCAAAGTTTGATATTGAAAATGCTGAAAAGTAATTTAACCAATGTTAAAAACCCCATTTGGAACTTGATGATGAAAAACATTTATCAAATACAAGGTGGATATCAATTAAAACAAGAGGATTTTAGATTTAATATTTTATACGCAGATCCTTCTCCAATAAATTACATTAGTCCGGTTGCAGGAACTCCATTCCCAGTAAATCCTGATCCCGATTCAAAAGTAGCCGAAACTCCTTTATTAAAAGTATTTAATTTAGATAAATTAAATTTCAACAACGATCCTCAAGCCGGAGGAGACGGTTTTTTTGATTTTATACCTAGTTTAACAATCGATGCGCAAAACGGTCGCATCATGTTTACCACTAAGGAACCTTTTGGGGAATTATTGTTTTCTAAATTGTCTAATTCTGCTATTGAAGATTATAGAAATCTAGCGACCTACAATGATAACCAGCGTAAATATGTGTTTCAAAGCATGTATCGTAACACGCAAGCAGGTGCGTTACAAGACAGCGATAAAAATAAATATCTATTAAGAGGAAAGTATAAATCTAGCGGAAGCGATGGAATCTCTATTGGTGCGTTTAATGTGCCACAAGGTTCTGTGGTAGTTACCGCTGCAGGAAGACGCTTAGTAGAAGGTATTGATTATAGTGTGAATTATCAATTTGGTCGTTTACAAATTCTTGATCCATCGCTTTCAAACACTCCTATAGAAGTATCCTTAGAGAACAATTCTGTTTTTGGTCAACAAACCAGACGTTTCATAGGATTGAATGTAGAGCATAAAATATCAGATAATTTTGTGGTAGGGGGGACATTTTTAAAAATGACCGAGAGACCTTTTACACAAAAATCAAGTTTTGGTCAAGAGTCTGTAAACAATACCGTTTTTGGGTTGAATACAAATTACTCTACTCAAGTTCCTTTTTTGACCCGCTTGGTCAATATGTTGCCAAATTTAGACACTGATGTACCATCTAATTTATCCATAAGAGGTGAAGTTGCATTTTTAAGACCTGATACCCCAAAAGCAGATCAGTTTCAAGGAGAATCTACTATTTATGTAGATGATTTTGAAGGTTCTCAATCTACAATTGATATGCGGTCGCCGCAGGCTTGGAGTTTGTCTTCAACACCAGAAAGAACAGCAACAAGTTCGTATGATTTTAATGGTAGCGCAACCAATTTGAGCTATGGTTTTAAACGAGCAAAACTGGCTTGGTATGCCATTGATCCTATCTTTTATACACAAAGGCCAACCGGAGTTTCTGATGATGATTTGTCATTCAATAAAACAAGAAGGGTTTTTAGTAGGGAATTATATCCCTTAACTGATATAGCTCAAGGGCAAACACAAGTAATAAGCACGCTGGATTTAACTTATTTTCCATCAGAAAGAGGACCTTACAATAATAATAGTGCTTTGGATGCTAATCCTACTGAAAATTTTGGTGGAATTATGAGAGCTCTTAATTCTACAAACTTTGAACAAGGAAACGTAGAGTACATTCAGTTTTGGGTTTTAGATCCATATGTGGGGAATGGCCCTGCACCACAATCTAATACAGGAAAGATTTATTTTAACCTAGGTGAAATTTCCGAAGATATTTTAAAAGACGGTCGTAAACAATACGAAAACGGATTAGGGCCTGGTCAAGTTGTAGTGACTCCAAGACCGCTTTGGGGAGAAGTTCCTGCCTCACAATCCTTGATTTATGCATTTGATACAGATGTGAATAACAGGCAAAATCAGGATGTAGGTCTTGATGGTTTGTCAAATTCTAACGAAGGATCTGTGTATACAAATTTTGCATCAGAGCTTGATCCAGCAGCAGATGATTATGCTTTTTATTTGAATGCTAATGGTACAATAATAGACCGATATAAAAATTATAATGGCGTTGAAAATAACTCGCCAGTTGATATTAATTCCGCTAACAGAGGTTCTAGTACTGTACCTGATGTTGAAGATATTAATAGAGATAATACCATGAATACTATCAATGCCTACTATGAGTACAGTATTGATATGCGCCCAGGAATGAATATAGGTCAAAATTATATTACAGACATTCGTAATACCCAAGTAACCTTGCCTAACGGTTCTACTACTGATGCAAGATGGATACAATTTAAAATACCAGTTTCTCAGCCTGAAAATGTTATAGGTTCCATCTCTGATTTTAGATCCATTCGATTTATGAGAATGTTTATGACAGGTTTTAATGATGAGGTTACAGTACGTTTTGGTGCACTTGACCTTGTGCGTGGAGAATGGAGACGTTACACTAATGCGCTTGATTTTAATGACCTAAATCCTGATGATGATGGCACTAATTTAGATGTTCTTGCCGTTAACATTCAAGAAAATAACGAGCGTTGTCCTGTAAATTACGTTACTCCACCAGCGGTTCAACGGGAACAATTATTTAACAACAACACTGTAATCAATCAAAACGAGCAATCACTTGCTTTACGTGCTTCGGGAGACGGGTTAGAGCCACAAGATTCTAGAGCAGTTTTTAAAAATGTAAGTATAGACATGAGGCAATTTAATAAATTGAAAATGTTTTTACATGCTGAATCACTGCCTAATGAGATTGCATTAAGCGATAATCAAATGGTAGGTTTTATCCGTTTTGGAAATGATTTTAATCAAAATTTTTATCAAATAGAGATTCCATTAAAAGTTACAGTACCCTCTGGCGGTAATACTTCAGATTGTGGTGCTTTAAGTCCAGAACTAGTTTGGCCATCCGAAAACGAAATAGATTTACCACTTGAATTATTGACTAGAATGAAAATTCTTGCCATGAAAGTAAATCCAAATACACTTCCGCTGGATGGGATTTATTATCCAGATAGTGATGTATCTCTTCCTGATGGCGACAAATCCACTACGCTTAAGTTAGGGATAAAAGGAAATCCTAATTTTGGTTTGGTTCGAACACTTATGGTGGGTATAAAAAACAATGATCCTCTTAATGACATAAAGGGTGAGGTTTGGTTTAATGAATTGCGTTTGGCCGATATGGATAATAAAGGCGGAATGGCTGCTGTTTTAAATGTTGATACTAATCTTGCTGATTTTGCTACCGTATCTGCATCGGGTAGAAAAACGACAATAGGTTTTGGTTCCCTAGAGCAAGGACCAAATGAGAGAAGTAGAGAGGACATTCAGCAATACAATATTGTAACCAATGTAAATCTAGGGAAACTATTGCCGCAAAAATGGGGAGTGAATTTACCGTTCAACTATTCTGTAGGCGAAGAAACTATCACTCCAGAGTACGATCCATTTAACCAAGACATTAAGTTGAAGCAGTTGTTAGAAAACACCACAAATCAAAATGAAAAAGATAATATTGCAAACAGAGCAATTGATTATACTAAAAGAACAAGCATCAATTTTATTGGAGTAAAAAAAGAACGTCAACCAGAACAAAAACAAAGAGTGTATGATCCTGAGAATTTCACTTTTTCTCAGTCTTTCAATCAAGTAGAACGTCATGATTTTGAAATAGAAGATTATGTAGATCAGCAAGCTAATTCGGCGGTGGATTATGCTTACACTTTTAAAACAAAACCTGTTGAACCCTTTAAAAAATCAAAGTTTTTAAATAAAAGTAATTATTGGAAAATGTTGAGCGATTTTAATTTTAATTATTTACCGTCAACCATTTCTTTTAATACGAATATCAATAGACAATACAACCGTCAACAATTTCGTCAAGTTGAGGTAGAGGGTATTGGTCTTGACCCTTTATTTAGAAGAAATTTTGCTTTTAATTATCAATATGGCTTTAATTACAACCTTACAAAATCATTAAAACTGAATTACACAGCATCTTCAAGTAATATTGTGAAGAGTTATCTCAATGAAGATAATGAACCTATTGATAGTTTTACAATATGGGACAGGTATTGGGATATGGGTGATCCTAACCAGCACATGCAACAATTAGTTGTAAATTATGAATTGCCTATTAACAAGATTCCGTTATTTAGTTTTATTAAAGCGACCTATTCTTATACGGGAGATTACAGCTGGCAACGAACATCTAATGCGTTGTCACAAATTACAATTGGAGGACAAGACTTTAATTTAGGAAATACCATTCAAAATGCGAGTTCAAGTAATTTGAATGCTAGCTTAACTATGGAAACTTTGTACAAGTACTTGGGAATTTCTAAAACGAGTAAGAAACCAGCACCTAAACATAAGACAGGCCCGCCTAAACCGGGGGAGAAAATTGTTAATACAAATGTTGCTGCTGCTACTGCTAAAAACGGAATTTTTGTAGATGGATTGATAGGAATGCTTACTAGCGTTAAAAACATTCAGGTAAACTACACGCATAATAGCGGTACTGTTTTGCCAGGTTATACTCCTGGTTTAGGTTTTCTAGGTTCTTCTAGGCCTTCGTTGGGCTTTATTTTTGGCAGCCAAGACGACATTCGTTTTGAAGCTGCAAAAAATGGGTGGTTAACAAATTATCAAGATTTTAATCAAAATTATACTCAGGTAGATAATAAAATTTTGAAGGCTACAGCCAATGTGGATTTGTTTCCGGATATGAAAATAGATTTAACTTTTGACAGAGCATTGTCACAAAATGATTCTGAGCAATATGATGTTTCGAACGGGATATACAATCCAAGATCGCCTTTTAGTACAGGAATTTTTTCTATATCTACGGTATTGATCAAAACGTCTTTTTCGGCAAGTGATCAAAACTCATCACAAGCATTTGATGATTTTAGAGAAAACAGACTCGCGGTTGCCAATAGATTAGCCACGGCTAGGGGAATAAATATTAACAATCCGGCAAATCTTGACGGTGAAGGTTATCCAAAAGGTTTTGGAAAAAACAATCAAGCCGTTTTGTTACCCGCTTTTCTTGCTGCTTATTCTGGGAATGATGCAGGTGGCGCTTCATTGGGTATTTTCAGGAATTTACCACTACCTAATTGGGCCATTAAATACAATGGTCTGATGCGCTATTCTTTATTTAAGAAAAATTTCAAGCGCTTTTCTTTGTTACATAATTATAGAGCTTCCTACACTATTAATGCGTTCCGTTCTAATTTTGAATATGACAAAAATCCAAACGGAATAGATGCAAGTGGCAATTTTTTTAATAAAACTATTATGTCTAACATCAATTTAGTTGAACAATTCAATCCTTTGGTTCGAATGGATTTTGAGCTTAAAAGTTCGCTAAAAGTACTTACTGAAGTTAAGAAAGATAGAGCGCTATCAATGAGTTTTGACAATAATTTATTGACTGAGGTTAAGGGGCTTGAATATGTTGTTGGACTTGGATACAGGTTTAAAGACGTGATTTTTTCTTCAAGATTGGCTGACAATCCAACGGGAGTTATAAAGAGTGATATCAACCTATCCGCAGATGTAACGTATAGAAACAATGAAACTATAGTACGTTATTTGGATTATAACAACAATCAGCTGGCAGGAGGACAAAACATTTGGACCGTAAAAGTTAAGGCTGACTATGCTTTTAGTAAAAACTTGACAGCCATTTTTTATTACGATCACTCTTTCTCAAAGGCTGTTATATCAACTGCTTTTCCACTTACCAATATCCGATCTGGATTTACATTGCGTTATAATTTTGGAAATTAATTTTTAAATTCTAATCGGTAATTGAAAAGAAGATTGTTACATTTGTCAATAAATTCAAAAAAAATAAAAACTAATAAATAATTACAATTTAAATGAACATACCTGCAAATTTAAAGTATACAAAAGACCACGAGTGGGTTAGTATAGAAGGCGATATCGCAACAATAGGAATCACTGATTTTGCTCAAAAAGAATTAGGTGATATTGTTTATGTAGAAGTTGAAACTTTAGATCAAACACTTGATAAAGATGAGGTTTTTGGTACAGTAGAGGCAGTAAAAACAGTTTCGGATTTGTTTCTTCCTCTTGCTGGCGAAATCATTGCTTTTAATGATGACTTAGAGAGCAATCCTGAAAGTGTAAACTCAGATCCTTATGGAGCTGGATGGATGATCAAAGTAAAAGTGGCGAATGTTGCTGATTTTGACTCTTTACTATCAGAAGAAGCGTATAAAGAATTAATTGGTGCTTAAAAAAATATATCCATGGGCGCTAGTACTCTGGATAGGAACTATAACTTTTTTTTGTTTGGCAACCTTTAAAAGTGTGCCATTAGGAAGCGTTTCTAATTTAGATAAAATCGTACATGCATTTTTTTATTTGATTTTTACAATTCTGTTTTACCTTTCTGTTAAAAATAGCTTCTCAAATACGAGTAGTTTTAAAGCAATGGCATTATCGTTTTTTTGCGCGGTTTTGTACGGCATATTAATAGAAATTATCCAAGATAAATTTACAGCTACACGCCATGCTGATATTTATGACGTTTTAGCAAATACTACTGGAGCAACTATTGCGGTACTACTAATTTACTTTTCAAATAAAATACTATCATCAGAATCAAAAAAAATCTCACACTAGTGGGATTTTTTTTTGAAATGAAGTCATTCGATTTTTTTTAAAATAGAGTTCTGGAGCATTTATAGCACCCCTTTCAAATTGTAACTTTTAAGTGTCCTTAGTGTGGAGATAAAATGTATTTTTGTAAACAAGTTTAGTAAAATCAATAATCAAGACGACTATGGATATTAAGCAATATTTAGATGCAACCTATTTAAAAACTGCAGAACAAGCTGGCCTAACTCCAGAAGAGAATACAGTTGTTGTGAAAAAAAATGTTCAAGAAGCAATAGAGGAGGGTTTTAAACTAGTGATGATAAGGCCAGATATGGTTTCACTAGCAAAAAAAATGATAATTGATGCTAATGCGGTCTTGCAAGTAGGAACTGTTATTGATTTTCCTAATGGCGAATCCTCAGTTGAAGATAAATTAGAAGAAGCCCAAATAGCCATTCAAAATGGAGCTGATGATTTGGATTTTGTGTGCAATTATAAAGCGTTTAAAAATGGTGAAATAGATCTTGTCAAGCAAGAAATATTTGAATGTACACAACTTGGTTTAGATCATAATAAAGTGGTTAAGTGGATAATTGAAGTAGCAGCTTTAACAGATAAAGAGATTATTCAGATTTCTAGTATGATTAAAAATGTAGTGGTGACTGCTTTTAGTCAAGAACAATTCTCACGTGTTTTTGTAAAATCATCTACAGGTTTTTATGAAACAGAAGCAGGTGTGCCTAATGGAGCAACGCTACATACCATAAAAATAATGTTAGATAACGCTTCACCTTTGCCAGTAAAAGCAGCTGGTGGCGTGCGTACTCATGAAGAGGCGGTAACAATGATAAATCTTGGTGTGAAAAGAATAGGGACTTCAGGAGCTAAAATAATTTCCGATGGTCAAAAGGCCATAATGGGATACTAAATTGTACAAATATTAAGGATGAACAAAGTATTAATAACACTGCTATTTTTATTTTCTATTGTAAGTGCAACTGCACAAGACAACTCTAATAATGAAAACCGTCCAGTCAATTCGTCAGAACGTTTTCCCGTGTTTGAGGAGTGCAATTCCAAACAATCTAAGGAACTAGAAAATTGTTTTTACAACCAAGTGCAAAGCTATATTACTTCTAATTTTAATGTACCTCAAGAATTAGTTTCTTCTAATTTCAAAGGGAATATAAAAGTGCTTTTTGAAGTAGACTCAAACGGAATCTTTAAAGTTATTCATGTAGATGCAAATGAGGAGAAACTTATTTTAGAAACCAAGCGTGTTTTTGATAAAATGCCTAAAATTCAACCTGCAACATATAATGGGAGTGCTACTTATTCCAGATTTACCTACACAATTGCGATTCCTTTGGTAAACAATGTTGTGTCTGACAAAGTTTCTTTGGCGAAAGCCAAATCCAGCATTACAAAAGATAAAACTTTGTCAGAACTTGATAGCATCGTATATAAAAAATTCGATAATCCAGAATTAGTAAGTCAATTGAATATTCCATTTTCGCATAGTTATTATGCACAATTTGATGCAGCGTTAAATCAAATGGGGAGTAATAATCATACAGCTTCAAAGCCATTTACATTCGCAGAAGTATCTAAATATTACAATCTTAAAACAGTGCAAGCATCTCTAATGAAGAAAACTTCAAGCTGGTGGTCTCGAAAATTATGGAATGAGAACATGGTTGCCATTCAAGGAGAAGGATATTGGTTTACACTTAATCCTATTGTAGATTTACAATTGGGGAAGGCTAGTAAAAGCAGTGATGCATACACTTATGTAAACACAAGAGGACTTAATTTTAGAGGTGCTATAGGGAAAAATATTCATTTTACAACAACTGTTTTTGAAAGTCAAGGGCGTTTTGCTCCTTATTATAATGCTTATGCGGCTTCTATAAAGCCGGCAGGTGGTAATCCCGCCATAATTCCTGGAATAGGAATTGCTAAGGATTTTAAAACAACAGGTTTTGATTTTCCTTCGGCAGATGCTAATTTGACTTTTACCCCAAGCAAACATATTGATATGCAATTGGGCTATGGCCGAAATTTCATTGGAGATGGATATAGATCGTTACTAGAAAGTGATGGCGCCAGTCCATACCCATATTTTAAATTGAATACAAATTTCTGGAAGATCAAGTATACCAATACCTATATGTGGCTCAAAGACGTGCGTCCTGAGGTGACTCTTGAACGTACCTATGCAACTAAGTTTATGGCCAATCATTATTTGAGTTGGAACGTGTCAAACAAGTTGAATTTAGGTTTCTTTGAATCGGTGGTATGGACAAATACGAATGATAGAGGGTTTGATGTGAATTTTGTTAATCCATTAATTTTTTACAGATCGGTCGAGTTTACGTCTTCGGCAAGAAGTGGGAATGCGGTTTTGGGTTTAACTTTTAAATACAAATGGAACAACCAGATCAATTTTTATGGACAGTTTATCCTAGATGAATTTTCATTGAATGATGTCAAAGAGGGAAATAACAGTTGGAAAAACAAGTATGGGTATCAGTTAGGAGCAAAGTATTACAATGCTTTTGATGTAGAGAATTTAACATTGCAATTAGAATACAATCATGTAAGGCCTTATGTCTATTCTCATAGTATGCCAATTACAAATTACGCACACAACAATCAAAGTTTAGGGCATCAATGGGGAGCAAATTTTAGCGAGTTAATCTTTTTAGCTCGTTATCGAAAAGAGCGATATTACGCTGACGCAAAATTTACAATGGGAACTAGAGGTTTTGATTTTGACACTGCCACAAATGGATTTAATTATGGAGGCAATATCTATAAAGATTACGACGAGAAAAGGCCTTTTGATTCAGATGTAAAAGTAGGTCAAGGTAATAAAACAGCAGTTTTTATTGCAGATCTTCAAGCTGGTTACATAGTTAATCCTTTGACAAACTTAAAGATATTTGCAAGCTATATCTACAGATCATTTGATCCAGTAGCAGCTACTACAATTGCACAAAATCAAAATACAAGTTGGTTTAGTTTAGGTGTTAGAACCGATATTTTCAATTGGTATTTTGACTATTAATAGAAGGTCATTTATTTTTATACTTTTTTGTGAATTGTTTTTTGTCAAATCCCTTTTGATAGCCTACTTTTGCATAAGTTTTTAGAAATAAAATAAATAGTAGCATTGAGCGCATCACAAAGTACACTTTCATTAAAATCAGTTTACATAGACTTCAGGGAAATCACAAAAGCACGATTAGCGGTTAGTGTCGTTTTTTCGTCTGTTGCGGGTTTTATGTTGGGTATTTATGATTTTCAGTCTTTAGATTGGATGGTTTTGTTAAAACTTGCAATTGGCGGATATTGCATGGTAGGTGCTTCAAATGCTTTCAATCAAATAATAGAGAAAGATCTTGATGCTTTAATGGATCGTACCAAAGGTAGGCCTGTTCCAGCTGGAAGAATGAGTCAAACTACCGCGCTTTTAATTGCAATTTTCTTAACTATCATAGGTCTAGTGCTTTTATATACTATAAATGGAAAGTCGGCCATGTTTGGTGCTATCTCTATATTTTTATATACAAGTGTTTATACACCATTAAAAACGATGACTTCTTTGTCTGTTTTTGTAGGTGCTTTTCCAGGAGCAATTCCTTTTATGTTGGGTTGGGTTGCTGCAACTGGTGAATTTGGTATCGAAGCAGGAACCTTGTTTTTGATTCAGTTTTTTTGGCAATTTCCTCATTTTTGGGCTATTGGTTGGTTCTTGTATGAAGATTATGAGAAAGCAGGTTTTTTTATGTTACCAACGGGAAAAAAAGATAAAGGAACAGCGTTGCAAGTGATTTTATATACCGTTTGGCTCATATTAGCTTCATTGTTGCCAGCTTTTGGATATACGGGTAGGTTGTATATAACGCCTATTGCAGCAGGAATTGTTCTCGTATTAGGATTATGGATGTTGTTTTATGGTGTTAAGCTTTATCAATTAAGAACTGCAAAAGCAGCTAGAACACTTATGCTTGTAAGTGTTACCTACATTACATTATTACAATTAGTATACATATTTGATAAATTTTTAAGATAGTTATGGAAATGACAATGACGGCCGAAGAGCAAAAATCCAGAACAAATAGATCCTATAAATTGATCCTTTTGTTCGCAATGGCAAGTATGACCATGATGTTTGCGGGACTCACAAGTGCTTTTGTAGTGAGTAAATCAAGAGCAGATTGGTTGAAAGATTTTCAATTACCACCAGCGTTTTATTACAGTACTGCTGCTATTATAGGTTGTAGTGTAACATTTCATTTGGCAAAAAAAGCAATACAAAAGAACAATAATAGCACCACAACAATGTATTTATTAGCTACATTGGGACTTGGTATTTTATTTGTAATTTTACAATTTGTAGGTTTTGGACAAATAGTAGAAAGCGGTTATTATTTTACTGGTAGCGGGAGTTCAATTACAACTACATTTCTATATGTAGTAACGGTAGTTCACCTTATTCACCTTGCTGGAGGTGTGATTTCGCTTTTAATTATAATTTATAATCATTTTAAACAAAAATACAATTCATCTCAAACCCTTGGTATAGAACTTGGTGCAATGTATTGGCACTTTCTGGACTTATTGTGGGTTTATTTGTTTTTGTTTTTATATTTCTTTAAATAAGAAAAAAACGTAAATTTGGGAACTTTTTAACGAATAACTTTTATGGAAGCGACAGTTACTACTGCAAATAGTGAAGAAAAAACTTGGGGAGGCGGCAATGAGCCAATGGGAGCAAGTTACGGCAAATTAATGATGTGGTTTTTTATCGTGTCAGATGCCTTAACGTTCTCTGGATTTCTAGCGGCGTATGGTTTTTCTAGATTTAAATTTATTGAAACATGGCCATTGGCTGATGAAGTGTTTACTCACTTTCCGTTTTTACACGGAGTTTCGGCGCCAATGTATTATGTGGCATTAATGACTTTTATTTTGATTTTCTCGTCGGTAACTATGGTTTTAGCCGTAGATGCTGGTCATCAAATGAAAAAAGATAAAGTTGTTTTGTACATGTTCTTGACCATCATTGGAGGTCTTATCTTTGTTGGTTCTCAAGCTTGGGAATGGAAAAACTTTATCAAAGGAGAGTACGGAGCAATTGAAACAAAAGGGGGTAGTTTGCTTCAGTTTGTTGATAAAGACGGAAAACGTGTTGCACTTGCTGATTTTGCAGTGACTTTACCTGAAGAGCGTGAACAGCTTAAAAGAAACAAAGCTAAATGGTTCATGGAAGAAGGAGAATTGCCATCTTACTCTGTTGCCGAGGTACAAGCTGGTTTCAAAGCTCACCCAGATTTATTGATTAGAACTGAGGTTATCAATGCAAACAAACAAAAAACTATCCTTACTAGAAAAGATTCTGAGGCTAGACTTTCTCAGGCACATTATGTTGTAGAGGGTGCTAACTTAATCAGAAACGAATACGGAAGTAAACTTTTTGCTGATTTCTTCTTTTTTATTACTGGATTTCACGGATTTCACGTTTTCTCTGGAGTAGTTATCAATATTATTATCTTTTTCAATGTACTTTTAGGTACATATGATAAGAGAAAAAGTTATGAAATGGTAGAAAAAGTAGGTCTATATTGGCACTTTGTAGATTTAGTTTGGGTATTTGTATTTACAGTTTTCTATCTAGTTTAATTTCTAAAAAAAATTATTATCATGTCACACGAACACGCATCAAACGTAGGTAGAATCTGGAAAGTATTCGGAATATTATCTGCTGTAACTATAGTAGAAGTTGTTTTAGGTATTTTTAAGCCAGAAGCACTTCACATGAATAATCTAATGGGTATGAACCTGCTTAACTGGATATTTTATTTGCTTACAATTTACAAAGCATATTATATCGTTTGGGCTTTCATGCACATGGAAGGTGAAAAAAGCTCATTGAGAAATGCAGTAGTTTTTCCACTTATTTTTCTGGTATTATACATTCTTTTTATCTTTTTGACCGAAGGGGATTATATTTATGAGGTTTTTAAAAACTCCACTATTAAATGGAATTTTTAACAAGATATTAATTCAATTAAAGGGTACGCATTGCGTACCTTTTTTTATTTTTGTACTATATATTTAAAATGTGATGAAAAAAAATATTGTCCTGTTTGTACTTTTTATTTTGCCTATAGTTGCTTATTTGTTTTTTGCTTCTGGAGTTAATGGGTATACTAAATTACCTATTATTACTCCTAATACTGCTGATTTTGGTCCTTGGAAAACTTTAGACAGCAAACCTATAACATTAAATGGTAAAGTCACCATTTTAGGTTTTTCAGGTTCTGAGTTATTAAAAAATAGAGGTAACCTTTTTAATTTAAATCAAAAAATTTACCAGCGTTATCATGAATTTAAAGATGTTCAGTTTGTAATGATATGCCCTTCTGGAACAGAAAGTGACGCTAAAAAGGTAGTTGATGCTTTAGGTGCTTTTACAGATGTTGCTCAATGGAGATTTGTCTTTGCTTCGCCAGAAGATATTACAACATACTATTCTCAATTAAAATTAAAGGATCAACTAGATGATAAATTAGGTACGCCAAAGGTTTACATCGTGGATAAAAAAAGAAATTTACGAGGACGAAAGTTAGTCAAAGATGAGATGGAAGGTTATAATACGTTTCATCCAGCTGAACTAAGTAATGAAATGCTCGATGATTTTAAGGTTATCTTGTATGAATACAGAGCTGCTCTTAAAAAGAATAACAATGCAACTAGAAAAATTTAATTGTTATGTTTAAAAACAAATCATACATCGGAATTTCATTTGTTATTTTAGTATTTGGTATTTATGCCATTCCTAAAATTGTAGAGCGTATTAAGAACGATAAAGTCGTACAAGGCGACCGCCTTGATTATGTAAATCCAGAAGTTATAGAGGAAGGAAAACTTTTGAAAATAGGTGCTGCACCTAAGTTTGAATTAATAAATCAAGATAATGTTAAAATCACTAATGAGACATACAAAGGTAAAGTATATGTTCTAGAGTTTTTTTTTACAACTTGCCCTACTATTTGTCCTAAAATGAATGAAAGTATGTTGCTTATTGAGAAAAAATTCTTTGGTAATCCTAACTTTGGAATCGCTTCAATAACTATTGATCCTTTGACGGATACTCCTACAGTATTAAAAGCACATTATGATTTGTTAGGAATTAGATCTAAAAATTGGAATTTTTTGACTGGTGAGAAAGATTATATTTTTAAGTTGGCTAATAAAGGTTTTAACTTGTATGCTGGCGAGAATAAAAAAGTGGCTGGAGGATTTGAACATTCGGGTTTATTTGCATTGATTGATAAAAACGGAAACATTCGTTGTCGTAATGATGAATTTGGTAATCCTATTTTATATTATGATGGGCTCGATAAAAAAGGAGTTAGAAACCTACAACAAGATATTAATATTTTATTAGAAGAATAGATATGAAAAACAATTCCTTAGAACAAAAATTCAATAAATACATCATTGCTGTTTCTATAGTTATACCTGTTGTGGTAGCTATTTTATTTAAAATTAAACTAAAAGATTTTGGAATTGATGTAGCACCTTTATCTTTTTTACCGCCTATTTATGCAACTACAAATGGTATTACAGCGGTTTTACTTGTAGCTGCTGTTGTAGCTATTAAAAACGGGAATAGAAAATGGCATCAGTATTTTATGACTACAGCAATTGCTTTATCGCTTGCTTTTTTAGTGATGTATGTTGCGTACCACATGACCAGCGACTCTACTGTTTTTGGTGATATTAACCATAATGGCATATTAGAGGATTCAGAAAAGGGGAGTGTAGGATCTTTACGTATTGTGTACTTATTGATTTTGGTAACGCATATCATTTTATCTATTGCTATTATTCCTATGGTTTTGATTACTTATGTACGAGCAATAGGTCAAGATTTTGTGGCCCACAAGAAGATTTCGAAAATTACTTTTCCTATATGGTTATATGTTGCGGTTACAGGAGTGGTAGTTTATTTGATGATTTCGCCGTATTACGTTTCTTAATTTATAAGTAGAAAGATGAAATTACATAACAATAGTTATATGAAATTTTTGGGTTTTTTACTGGTATTTTTCATGACTGCCAGTATGAGTGCGCAGTGTGCCATGTGTAGAGCTGCGCTTACTAGTGGTGATAACACTACTCAAGCTGCAGCGGTAAATGACGGTATAGTTTACCTAATGGTTATTCCTTATTTACTGGTTGCCATCATTGGTTTTTTGATTTATAAAATGAAGAAAAATAAAGCTTCATAGTTTATAATGTATCTATCAATGTTTATTTCAAACCATTGATAGATACATTAATTTTACCTTTTACTTTTATAAATGCTATTATGGCTTGATTTGTTAGTTGGATTTTTTGAAACTCAATGTTCTCCATTTTTCCATTTACAAATACGTCTTGCATAGGAGAGTAATTCTTTAAATACGTTTGCATACTTTTTTGACCTTCGTCAAGGTTTGGTTGAATAGAATACCTGCAACTTTGTTTTATTTTTTTTAGGATTAATGATTGAGCAAGCCAGTTTGCGGTTCGCATTAATTTGTTTTTTGTGTCCAAGGCATAGTCAAGATCTTCAAAATAAACTTCTTTGGTTTTGTCATTATATTGTGGTAAGCCAGATAGATACAACGTGCCATTCACACTGCCCAAAACATCTAATGCAATAATCATTTTTCCTTTTTTGTGCCAAATGTCCACGTTTTGAACTTGAATTTTTTTGGACCCCGATCCAAATTCTTGCCCTTTAAAATTTTTAGTCATTATTTTAGACGCTTCTTGATAGGAGGAGATGGCAATAATATTGGCATTAATGTCATTAGGGATCTTAGTAACTGGTTTTAATGATATCTTAGAGGCATTAAACTTTGATTCGGGTTGTTTTCCTATAAAAGTTTCCATGTTGCATTTCATGCCCATTTCAATAAGGAATGCGTCATTTTTTAAGCTTGCTGTAGTGGTGTAAATCTCTTGAGGAACGATGCGTAACCAACTTTCGTATGTATCATTCATTAAAAACGGAGTAGTTATTTTTTCTAATGCGCTTAAAACGTTTGGTTTAAAATCCATTGATTTGCTTATGGATTCATCTATTTTACGTTCTATTTTTGATTTAAATAACTTAATTCCGGGATTGATTAAGTAGGTTACTGGTACGTTTTTACCAAAGACAACCATGGTTGGGCTTTCGTTCCAGTCAAGGGATTTTAATTCGGTTTTAGTATTAAGAATCCAGTTTGTCAGTGTGACTTCGCTTGAAAGTGTGACAATCCCGTTTAAATTAAATTCTCTGGTGTCATATAATTCAACCCCCATTTTTTTGGTGCCAATCCTATATTTAATGATAGCTTTTAAAGGCAAAACAGTTTTTATTTTCCCCCCTGCTTCTGATGTGATTGTTATTGGGGCTTGTTTCCAAACTTTCATTTCAATATCATCATCCTCAATGGCACTGTCTTCATAAATAAGACCAGTCAACACTTGATTAGTTTGATTCTCGATATCTTTTAATTTTACCGATATAGGTAGATTGATAAAGGATGGAAGATTTTCATAAACCAATGGCACAGCATCATCTGGTTCTGGTTTTAAAGCGTTTATTTTATTTGTTGTGGCGCAGGATTCACACAAAATTACAGCTACAAAAACGAAAATGATTCGAGAGAATGCGTACATTTAATTAATTTTAGAAAACAAAATTAGTAAAACAATTCTTTTTTTATGATTTTTTGTAACAAATGGTACGATCGAAAGTCTTATTGTTTAATTATTGAATTTCAGATTGTAAAATTTATGATTTTGAAGACCATAATTAAGCTAAGTTAAATGTGTGTGACTTTATGTTGTGCAATTATTTAAAATATATGAAAAAAAAGAGTTTCTTTAGTTTATTCATTGTTCTTGTAGGATTGTCTGTAAATGGACAAACCAAAAAATGGACCTTGCAAGAATGTGTGAACTACGCCATTCAAAACAACATCTCTATTAAGCAATCTGCTCTTGATACTAAAACGGCATTGATTGATAAAAGAGGTGCTATTGGTAATTTTTTACCTTCATTGAATGCCAGTACTTCCCACTCTTGGAACATTGGTTTAAACCAGGATATTACAACTGGTTTATTACAAAATCAAACTACTCAATTTACTTCGGCTGGGGCAAATGTAGGAATTGACATTTACAAGGGTTTGCAAAATCAAAATACCTTACGTAGGTCTAATTTATCGCTAGTTGCAGCCAAGTATCAGTTGCTAAAAATGCAAGAAGATGTTGCCTTAAACGTAGCGAATGCCTTTTTACAAGTACTTTTTAATAAAGAAAACTTAAAAGTACAAAAGCAACAGCTTGACATTAATGAAAAACAGTATGTACGTTCAGAAGAGTTAGTAAATGCAGGCTCTATACCAAGAGGTGATTTATTAGATATTAAAGCTACTATAGCAACTAATAATCAAAATATAATTGCTGCCGAGAATGCTTTGCTAATTTCTAAATTGAGTTTATCACAATTGTTACAGCTTAAGGAGTTTGAAAATTTTGATGTAGCAGACGATACTGATGTAAAGGATGAAAACAATATCATGATGCAAAATCCTAATGCCATTTATAACAAAGCATTAGAAGGAAGAACAGAATTGAAAATTGCTAAAACTAATTTAGAAATTGCTGAAAAAGATGTTGCCATTGCAAGAGGTGCTTATCAACCTACTATTCAAGGTTTTTATAGTTTTAATTCTAGGGTAGCCTATAGTGATAGAGTAGTAGGAGTAACACAAAACACTGCCAATCCTACCTCACAAATAGGTTTTGTAGAGGGTACAAATCAAAATGTTTTGGCTCCAAATTTTTCACGAGTTTTAGGGAAACCGGCTCCATTTTTCGATCAGTTTAATGATAATAAAGGACACTCTTTTGGAGTGCAACTCTCAATACCAATATTTAATGGATTCTCAGTTAGAAACAATGTAGAGCGTTCAAGAGTGAATCTAGAGCGATCAAAAATTGCAGTAGAACAGCAAGACTTAGATTTACAAAGAAATGTTTACACGGCATTTGCTGATGCTAAAGGAGCTTTAAAATCATACGAATCGGCTGTAATTGCTGTTGAGGCAAGACAAAATGCTGTTGATTTTGCAAAGGAGCGTTTTAATGTGGGGCTAATGAACTCATTCGATTACAATCAAGCCCAAACATTGCTTACTAATGCGCAATCTGAAGTATTGAGAACCAAATACGATTATATCTTTAAAATTAAAATATTAGAATTCTATTTTGGAATTCCTCTTATCAAAAACTAATTATTATGTCAAAAAAAACAGTTTATATCCTAATAGGTGGTGCAGTAGTAATTATTGCGGGTTTAATTGCTCTTTCTAAATCTGGGGTTATAGGTAAAAAAGATGTAGGTACGGAGGTAGAAACCGCACAAGTAATTCCATCTACAATAATTGAAACGGTATCTGCTACCGGAAAAATACAGCCTGAAATTGAAGTTAAAATTTCTTCTGAAGTTTCGGGAGAAATCATCGCCTTAAATGTAAAAGAAGGGCAAGTAGTGAAAAAAGGAGATTTACTAGTGAAGATCAATCCAGATTTATACACGTCTGGTTACAACAGATCAGTATCTAACTTATCCGGAACTAAAGCAAGTTTAAGTCAAGCAGATGCTTCTTTTAAAGAATCAAAAGCAAACTACGATAGAAACAAAACATTGTTTGATAAAGGAATCATTTCAAAATCGGATTGGGACAAGGCTATAGCTTCGTTTGAAGTTGCTAAAGCGTCTAAACAGTCAGCTTATTACAACGTTCAAAGCGCTTCTGCAACAGTAAATGAAGCCAAAGATAATCTAGGGCGTACAACTATTTATGCACCTGCTGACGGTACTATTTCTATGTTAAATGTAGAATTAGGAGAGCGTGTTTTAGGAACGCAACAAATGACAGGAACTGAGATTTTGAGAGTAGCCAACTTGAATAATATGGAGGTTGAAGTAGATGTTAATGAAAATGATATTGTAAAAATTAAAGTGGGGGATGAAGCTAATGTAGAAGTTGATGCTTATCTTAAAAAGCAGTTTAAAGGTGTTGTTACAAGCATTTCAAATTCAGCAAGTTCAGCTTTGACAGCAGATCAGGTAACTAATTTTAAAGTTAAAGTAAGAATATTAAAAGAATCTTACGAAGATTTATTAGAAGGAAAACCAAATACCTATTCTCCTTTTAGACCAGGAATGACAGCTACGGTAGATATAATTACTGAAACTAGAAGCAATGTGCTTGCTGTTCCAATTAGTTCAGTTGTAGTAAAATCAGATACTGCTGCCGTAAAGGAAATAAAAGTTGAAGATTTAGATGAGGAATCAAAAGATGCTGCCCCAAAAAGTGACAAGAAATTTGAATGTGTTTTTGTTAAAGTAGGAGATAAAGCAAAAATTAGAATCATAAAAACTGGTATTCAAGACGATACTAATATTGAAATCCTGACTGGCTTGAAAAAAGGAGACGTAATTATTACAGGACCTTATGCCACAGTTACAAAAGAACTAAACTCAGGAGATAAAGTGGCAATTGCTACTGATAAAGATAAAAAGGACAAGGACAAGAAGTAATCATCATACTTACTATTTTGAAATCACAATCATAAAATCTAATTTTGTGATTGTGATTTTTAATTTAAACAAAAACCAAATTGAGTTATATACTAAACATTGAAACCGCTACTAAGAATTGTTCTGTTTCATTAGCAAAAGATGGCGTAACAATCCTTTGTAAAGAAATTGCAGAAGAAGGATATTCTCATGCAGAGCGAC
Organism: Flavobacterium sp. FPG59; assembly: GCF_002150205.1. Classification (NCBI taxonomy): domain Bacteria; kingdom Pseudomonadati; phylum Bacteroidota; class Flavobacteriia; order Flavobacteriales; family Flavobacteriaceae; genus Flavobacterium; species Flavobacterium sp. FPG59. Next base: position 25,522 of record NZ_MTCA01000008.1, read on the forward strand.
TCCATGTTTTTATAGAAGAAATTTTTAAAGAGTCAGGTTATAATCTCAAAGATTTATCTGCCGTTGCAGTTAGTCAAGGTCCAGGTTCTTATACCGGTTTGCGTATAGGCGTATCAGCTGCAAAAGGATTGTGTTTTGCATTAGATATTCCAATAATAGCTATAGATACGCTGGAAACTCTTGCAGCACAAGCTAAAATTAATAAGGGTTTAATTATTCCGATGATTGATGCCCGAAGAATGGAAGTTTACAGTGCTATATTTGACTCTAAACTTGAAAAAAAGCGTGAGGTTCAGGCTCAAATAATAGATGAGAATTCATTTAATGAGCTTCAAGATGATTTGTATTTTGTGGGAGACTGTGCTGTAAAATGCAAGAATGTACTCAATAAAAGCAATCATTTTTTTCTAGAAACTTTAATTTTTCCTTCGGCTAATGAAATGAGTTTTCTTAGTTTTGAAAAATTCAAAATAAACGACATTGTTGATGTCGCTTATTTTGAACCCTATTATTTAAAAGACTTTATGGTAACTACTCCTAAAAAAAAGTAAATTTTGCTTACTAGTTTTTGGTTGCAGTGTTTGATGTGTATGATGATTCTTTAACAAACGGTTGCATAGTAATTCCAGCAATATCAAAGGCTTCTTTGCATCCTTGAAGCGTTTCTGCACATACATTTCCAAAATCCTCATTTGTTGCCCATGGTCTAACAGCAAGTTGAATTGCATTATCTGTTAGTATTTTGACAGCAACTTCGGCTTCTGGTGTTTTTAAAACCTTAGGGTTGTTTTCCAAAACTTGAGTTATGATGTCTTTCGCAATTTTGATATTGGTGTCGTAGGATATTGCAATAGTTAAGTCAGCTCTTCTAATTTTTTCCATAGAATAGTTAATGATATTCCCATTTGATAAAGCGCCGTTAGGAACAAAAATAGTTTGATTGTTACCTGTAATTAATTTGGTTACAAAAATTTGTATTTCACTTACAGTTCCTGTTACACCTTGTGCTTCTATTGTGTCGTTGACACGAAAGGGCTTGAATAGAATAATTAACATTCCGCCAGCAAAATTGGAAAGAGATCCTTGTAATGACAACCCCACCGCAAGTCCCATGGCTCCTAAAATTGCAACAAAAGAGGATGTTTCAATCCCTAATTTAGAGATAAACGAGACAAACAAAATTACTCGTAAAACCCAAAGTAAAATATCAGCTAAAAACCGTGTTAGAGTAGGGTCTAGGTCTCTCTTGACCATTAAGGTCCTAATAAATCGATTGATTAATCGGATGATGTATAATCCAGCAATTAGGATGATAAATGCCGAAATTAATTTTGGGGAATAATCAATTAATACTTGCGCAAAAGTATTGGCGTAGCTAGTGATTTGGTTTGGGTCTAAATTCATATTTGTAAAATAAAAAACCTTCTCAATAGGAGAAGGTTGGATTTGTGGGTCAAAAATACAATTATTTTACTTTTTATTAAATTAATCTGCGTCTTCTTCGATTTTATTTACAACTTCTTTTATTTCTGTTGTAGCAATTTCTTTTCCGTCGTCAGCTAAAGCTACAGTTTTCTCAGCAGTATTTTCAATCGCTTTTTTGGCATCTTCGGTACCGTTAGCAATTGCATCGCTAGTGTGATTCAATTTTTCTTTTACAGTATCCGTAAGGTTTTCTAAAGTTTCTTCGGCTTTATCAGCAAATTCAGCTACCTTTTCTTTTGCTTGTCCAGCAAACTCTTCTGCTTTATCAACAATAGGTGCTGCGTGTACTTTAACTTTATCAATAGTTTCTTCGGCAAAGTTTTCTGCTTTTTCAAGGTAAGGAGCTGCAGCTTCTTTGGCTTGCTCTAGTTTATCTTCAATAAAATCTTCGGCTTTATCTAGGTAAGGTGCAGCATTTGCTTTTGCTTGTTCTAGTGTTGCTTCGGCTTTATTGGCCAATTCAGTCGTGGTTTCTTTGGCAGAGCCAAATAAATTTTTAAAAAAAGAGGTTAGTCCCATGGTATTTTTTATTTGATTAGTCCTACAATGTTAGTGATTTTTTTTCAATTATAGTTTATCCTATTATTAATAATTTATTGAAAATCAGTTGTAAAATGTTTGTTATTTGTCAAAAGTGTTGATTTTACTCGTTTTGTGGGATGTTGATTTTGGGAATAACCAGACCTTTTATTTTAATTGGAATGTAAATTTGAATCGTGCAAGAACTTTCTATTCTATATTAAACACAAAAAAGCGCTTCGATAGAAACGCTTTTTTAAAATAAATAAAGTTTACAATACTCTAGGGTTTAATCAATGCTAAACCAATGTAAAAGCACTTATGCATTAACGGCTTCTACTTTGATACTTTCATCGTTTAGCATACTTTTTAACATGTTTTCGATACCGCTTTTTAAAGTAAATGTTGATGATGGACAGCCGCTACAAGCTCCTTGTAAAATTACTTTTACCAGTTTTTCCTCCTCATTGTAGGAGTCAAAAGCTATATTACCTCCATCAGCCTGAACTGCTGGTTTTACATATTCTTCTAAAATATTAATAATTTGTTGAGAAGTGGTGTCTAAATTATCAAATTCTTGCGCCTTGATAGTTTCGGTTTCAGTAGTGCTTGCAATGTAGCTTTCATCTAGTACAATACCGCCGTTTTCTATATATTGTTTAATGAAACTTCTAAGTTCTAATGTGATTTCTTGCCATTCATTGATATCATATTTTGTAATTGAAATATAATTTTCATCAATAAAAATCTCTTTTACGTAAGGAAATTTAAATAATTCCTTTGCTAGAGGTGAAGCACTAGTTTGATCTATATTTTTAAATTCGACAGCATTTTTGGTCAACATTTTACTAACTACAAATTTTAATGCAGCTGGATTTGGAGTAGTTTCTCCATAAACATTAACAGGTTGCTTTTTTGTAGTAGTTTCACTTTTAGTTACAATTACGCCTCCGTCTATTATAAATTGTTCAATCTGCTCTGCAACTGCGTCCTTGACATCATCCCATTCTACAATGCTAAATCTTTCGATTGCAATAAAATTACCGGAGATATATACGGTTTTTACAAAGGGTAAATAAAATAATTTTTGAGCCAATGGCGAATCTTTTGCTTCGTCGATATTCTTAAACTCAAAATTTTCATTTTGTGTTATAAAATCTTCAAACTCAAATTTTAGTATGGTTGGGTTTTGCGTTTCTTTTATGGTGATTTTGCTCATGATTTTTGAAATTTTTACAAATTTACTAAAGTTATTTTCTATGAATACCTATATTTGATTTTTTAAAGAAGAAATTAACTTTTGTTATCAAGTTTAGGGTTTCAAGGTTTAGTTTTATCCTATAATAGCCATTGAATTCATTTGGTTAATTAAATTATTTTCGATGTATCAAAAACTTACTGTTTTACTTGTTTTTTTCTTTTGCCAAAATACTTTTGCTCAAGAGGGAATTCCTGTTTATTCCGATTATCTATCTGATAATTATTACCTTCTTCATCCTTCTATGGCAGGTGCCGCAAATTGTTCAAAAATAAGACTTACTGCTCGTAAACAATGGTTTGATCAGGAAGATGCTCCTGCTTTACAAACACTCAGTTTTAATGGTAGAATAAGTGATAATGCTGGTGCAGGTATTATTGTTTTTAATGATAAAAATGGATTTCATTCTCAAAAGGGTGTGAAACTTACTTATGCTTATCATTTGATGTTTTCTAGAGATGAAGTAGATCTTAATCAACTGTCTTTTGGTATGAGTGCAGGTTTTATTCAAAGTCAACTAGACCAAACTTCTTTTTTAGAGCCAGGACAAAGTGATCCCTCTGTAGATGGAACTGTGATCCTTAAAGAGGCTTATTTTAATACTGATATTGGTTTGTCTTATAATTATCTTGACTTTTATGCTCATGCTACTGTAAAGAACGCGATCGAATCTAGAAGAGCAATTTATAGTGATTACGAAAGTGACAATCTAAGAAAATATATGATTAGTGCAGGCTATAATTTTGGTAATCCAAAAGGATTGCTTTGGGAACCATCTGTTTTGTATCAACAAGTAGAAGCTACAAATGAAAAAGCAATAGATTTAAATTTGAAAGTTTATAAAAACATTGATTTTGGACGTGTGTGGGGTGGTCTTTCGTACAGACGTAGTTTAGAAGGAGCACAGTTTAATAATAACGGTGTCATTGGAACCCAAAAATTACAATATATTACACCAATTGTAGGGGTGAATGTTAATAAATTTATGTTTGCTTATACCTATTCTCAACTTTCGGGAGCCGTGCAGTTTGATAACGGTGGTTACCATCAAATTACCTTAGGGATTGATTTATTTTGTAAGCCAGCTAAATATTCATGTAATTGTCCAGCCATAAACTAATTTTTTATGATCATAAAATCGGTTCTAGGAAAAACTCCTGCTATACCTGAAGATTGCTATGTTGCAGAAAATGCAACCATTGTAGGCGATGTAAAATTTGGAAAAAATTGTAGTGTTTGGTTTAATGCTGTAATTAGAGGTGATGTAAATTTTATTACTATAGGTGATAAGGTTAATATTCAAGATGGTGCCGTTATTCATTGTACCTATAAAAAGTACCCCACAATTATAGGCAATAATGTTTCTATTGGTCATAATGCTATTGTGCACGGTTGTACCCTACAGGATAACGTTTTAATAGGTATGGGAGCTATAGTTATGGATAATTGTATTGTAGAAAGTAACTCTATTGTAGCTGCAGGGGCTGTGATTACTCAAAACACAGTTGTAACTTCGGGTTCTATTTGGGCTGGAGTTCCTGCAAAAAAAGTTAAAGATATTGATCAGTCTGATTTTGCTGGAGAAATTGAACGTATCTCTAATAATTATGTGATGTATTCAAGCTGGTTCAAAGAAGAGTAACTTACTTTAAAAGTCTTTGCTAATGGCTGTAAAATTATTGCCAATAATTTCTTGAAGCACTTTTGGATTCGTATTCGTGTAAAATATATTTTCAGACCCTGAACTAGAACTAAAACCTACTTTTTCTCGTAGCACGTTTTGAGTTTGTTTGGCTACAGCCTGACCTGAATCTATAATTTGAATGTGATCAGGAAGTATTTTTTTTATTTGCGGAATCAAATAGGGGTAATGACTACATCCCAGCACAAGATAATCAATGTTTTCTCGAATCATTGGTGCAAGATAAGATTCTAGTAAAAGAGTCATTTCTGGGGAGTTTATCTGCCCGTTTTCTATCAATTGAACCAAACCGTGTCCTACTTGTTCAATTATTTTTGTATCCTGATATTTTTCAGTTGTTTTATTAAAGAGTTCGCTATTGAGTGTGCCTTGTGTAGCTAAGATGCCAATTACTTGTGTTTTTGAATGCGTAACAGCAGGTTTTATAGCTGGCTCTATGCCAATGAACGGAATAGTATATTTGGCTCTTAATTCTTGAATGGCATTTGTGGTAGCTGTATTGCAGGCAACTACTATTAATTTACAACCCATATCCAATAAAAAATCAGTGTTTTTTATGCTCAATGTAATAATCTCTGATTTTGATTTTTGACCGTAGGGAGCATTTTTGCTATCGGCAAGGTATATTGTTTTTTCATTTGGAAGTAATTCGTGTATAGCACTCCATATTGAGGTGCCACCTATTCCTGAGTCAAAAATTCCTATCGGCTGATTGTTGTAATCCATAGTAACAAAGTTATGTGCTTAAATTTAATATTGCAATACTGTATTGAAACAAAAAACTGCTCAAACTTTAATAGTAGGAGCAGTTTTTGAAATATTAAGATAGATTTTTTTAGAAACCTAAATCTTTTTTTACATCAGCTGTTATGTTTGGTCCGTCAGCAAGTAATAAAGAAGATCCATCAACGATATATTGAAAACCTTTAGCTTTACCAATTTTTTGGATTGAAGCTCTTACTTTTTCCATAAGTGGTTTCATGATATCTGATTCTTTTTGTTGCAATTCTTTTTGAGCATTGTCTCTGTAATCAACAATTCTTTTTTGCATGTCTTGTACTTCTTTTGAACGTTCACCGTTTATAGCTTCAGTTACTGTAGAAGCTTCTGCTTCGTACTTTTTTAATTTCCCTTGGTATTCTTCTACCATTTTTTTGTACTCAGCATCATATGTACCACTCAATTTATCTAATTGTTTTTGACCATCTAATACTGCTGGCATTTTTGTCATAATCTCACTAACATCAACATGAGCTGTCTTTGCTTGTGCATTAACGGTTTGATTTGCTCCTAACATTAATAGTGCAGCAATTAATAGAGTTTTGATTTGTTTCATCGGTTTTAAAATATTAAGTAATTAATTGTTATTTGTGTTTTTCTTTTGTGATTCCTCTTTTGCTTTTCTTTGAGCTTCTCGATCTTCAAGGATTTTTTTCTTTTTATCCTCTAAAGCTTTCTTGCGCTCTTCAAAAATTTTCTTTTTCTCTTCTGCTGAATTTAATTTTACCTCTTCGGTTTTTTGAGTTGTTTTGCTTGCTTCATTTGTTGCGGTTTTAGTTGCGTCATCTGAAGTTGGTTTTGCTAAAACCGTGCCATTTTTTTTAGCTAATCTTTCCTCTTGAATTCTTTTTTTATTGTCCTCAAATTCTTTCTTCTTTTGCTCTTGCAATGCTTTGCGCTCCTCAAAAGCTTTGTCTCGAGCCGTCTTTTTCTCTTCTAGAACTTTTTTTCTCTCTTGAACAAGTTCGTTTTCAGCATCGGCATCTTCTTTACTTTCCCTTGCCTCAGCATCTTTGAGCTGTTTTTTTGTGAGTTGCTCTCTTTTTTCGGCACGTGTAAGAACTCTTAAAACTTGATCGCTAATATCGAATTTTTTTGCGGCAAATAGCATGGTTAGGTCCGAAGATTTATCAAAAATAAAATCATATTTTAATCGGTCTGCAATATCCTGAACTGCTGTGAAAACTTGGTCTTGAATTGGTTTTATCAGTGTTTCTTTTTGCGCTATTAAATCACCGTTGGGACCAAATCTCTTTTGCTGATACTCTAAATTTTCATTTTCAAGAAACCTGATTTCTGTTTCTCTTTCTTCAATTAGCTCTTTTGTTAATAATGTTTTTTCGGCTTTTAATGCTTCCTTAAGCGTGTTGATTTCATTTCTTTTGGTGTCAATCTCAATTTTCCATTTTTGAGTTCTTTGTTCCAATTGATTTTTTGCCTCAATATAATCGGGTACATTTTGTAAAATATACTCCATATCTATGTACCCAAGTTTTGTTCCTTTGACTTGTGCATTCAATCCGTGGATAACAAATGCAAATACTACAAAAACGACTGTAAAATGTTTTTTCATAATGGTACTATTTTAAGTTGCAAAAAACGATTTTTAGAACTGTTGGCCTATAATGAAATGGGTTTCCCATCCATTTGCTTTTGGTTGTCCTGGAAGTGCATCAAATCCATGTCCAAAATCGATTCCTAATAATCCAAATGCTGGCATGAAAACTCGCAATCCAACACCCGCTGATCTGTTTAAAGAAAATGGGTTAAAGGATTTAAAATCTTTGTATGCTGAACCCGCCTCTAAAAATCCAAGTGCATATATAGATGCTGATTGTTTTAATGTGATAGGGTAACGCAATTCCATTGAAAACTTGTTAAATACAGTTCCACCAATTTGATCTCCTCTTTCATTTGTAGGAGTAAGAGAGTTGTTAGGGTAACCACGCAATTGAATGTTTTCACGTCCATCCATTGCAAAGTTTGCTAATCCGTCCCCACCTAAATAATATCTTTCAAATGGAACTGCTCCACGATCTTGATTGTAACTTCCTAAGAATCCAAACTCTGTTAATAAACGCATTACTAATTTACCATAAATTTTGGTATATGTATCAGCTTTGAATTTTACTTTGTAGTATTCTAACCAGTTGAATCTTTTTTGGTCTACTTTACTTGCATCTGCTGCAGCCAAATTAAAATCAGTTACTTTATTACCATTAGCATCTATGTAATCTCCAATGTTTACAATGTTTCCATTAGCATCTGGTATATTTTGTCTGTTTTCAGTATTCTTTAATTTATACTCTTCTTGATTACCAAGGTTAGCATAATCTACTCCATTGAACAACGAATAAGGAGGTGTCAGTTTTGCCGAAAGGCTAACCTCTGATCCGTATGTTGGGAAAATAGGGTTTACACCTTTACTGTTTCTTGTAAGTCCTATAGTATAGGACAAGTTTCTTGAAGTTCCGTTACCAAAAGTAAACAAACCGGTGTTGTAGTTGTTTAATGAATAGTGCTGGTAGCTTATAGATTGAGATAATACAAAGAAATCATCTGGCACAGTAAGTCTTTTTGCAAGACCTACAGATAAGGTTAGGATGTCAAAACTTCTTGTTTTATCCGCTCTTTGTGTAACAAAATTGTTCAAAAATTGTTTACTGTAGGATAGTGATGAACTAAAAGACACTGGTTTCTTACCACCAAACCATGGCTCAGAAAAAGACATACTGTATGTTTGAAAAAAGGTACTAGCTTGCAAACGCAATGAAACTTTTTGTCCATCTCCCATAGGTAATGGCTTGTATGCTTCTTTTTTAAACATATTTCGAGCAGAAAAATTATTGAATGATAGTCCAAGTGTACCTATGAAACCTCCACCACCATAACCACCTTGAAGTTCAATTTGGCTTGATCCTTTCTCTACAAGATTGTATTCAATATCTACGGTTCCTGCTCCTGAATCTACATTTCTAAATTTCGGGTCAATAGCCTCAGGGTCAAAGAATCCTAATTGTCCAATTTCTCGAACCGTACGTACTAATTCGTCTTTACTGTATTTTTCCCCTGGTTTGGTTCTTAATTCACGGTAAATTACTCTATCATTAGTTTTGTCATTTCCAACTACCGTAATTTTGTTGAAATAAGCGATAGGTCCTTCGGTGATTCTAATCTCAAAATCAATGGTATCGTTTGCCGTTTTAACTTCAACAGCATTTACATTCGAAAATAAATAACCATTATTTTGATATAAGTTTGTTAAGTCTTCAGCATCTGGTTTAGACTTGTCAGCAATTCTTTTTTCTAGTAAAACACCGTTATAAGTATCTCCTTTTTTAATTCCTAAAACTCTACCTAAACCTTGATCGGTATAGATTGTATTTCCAAGGAATTTAATGTTTCCAAAGTAATATTTATTACCTTCTTCAACATTGATTTTTATATTTAAGAGGTTTTTTTCTTTATTGTACACCACAGAGTCAGATACGATTCTAGCATCTCTAAATCCTTTTTCTTTATAAGAGGCAATTACTTTTTCTAGATCGGCTTTGTATTTGTCTTTAATGTATTTTGATGGTTTAAGAATACGTGTAACTTTCTTCTTCTTAGTGTCTTTCATTGCACTTTGTAGTTTTTTATCACTTATCTTAGTGTTTCCTACAAAATCAATATTTTCTATTTTCACCTTGTCGCCTTTATCAATGTTTACAAGCATATTCACTTGATTGATAGTTGCGGTATCTTTTATGGTGTTGATGTTAACTTTAGTGTTATAAAAACCATCTTTCTTATATTTGTTTTCAATATAATTTTTAGTGGTTGTTATCAAGTTTTCATTAACAACTTTCCCTTTTGTAAGAGAGTTATCTTTGATCAGTTCTTCCACTTTAGCTTTTTTAACACCTACAATTTTTACTTCACCTAGTTTAGGTAACTCAACAATGTTTAAATCGAGGTATATACTATCGTTTTGAATTCTATTTACATAAAAAGAGATTTCATCAAATAAGCCAAGTTTACCTAGTTTTTTTATAGCAGTACTCACTTCTTCTCCAGGAATTGTGATTTCTTGGCCTTTTTGTAATCCTGTAAAAGTAACTACAGTTTGGCTGTTAAAACTAATATCGCCTACAACGGTAACATCAGCTAATATGTATTTTTTTCCTTGATCAAAAGGGACTCTTTCTTGCGCTTTTACTTGTGTAAAACACCCGAAAATCAATACGCTAAGGGCTAATTGTATGCTTTTTTTTAACACTAAAAAATTATTTAATTTGTTCACTTGTTTTTCCAAATCTGCGTTCTCTTTTTTGATAACTAATGATAGCCTCATATAAATCTTGTTCTTTAAAGTCTGGCCACAATATATCAGTAAAATATAATTCTGCATAGGCTATTTGCCACAACAAAAAATTACTTATCCTATGTTCTCCACTTGTTCGTATTAATAAATCTACCTCTGGTAAATTTTGCGTGTAAAGATGCTCATTAATAATGGAATCGTCAATATTGTCTATTGAAATTATATTATTTTTAACTTTACTACAGATGTTTTTAACAGCCGACACGAGTTCTTCTCTTGAACCATAGCTTAACGCCAAAGTCAAAGTCATTTGCGTATTGTTTTTGGTCTTTTCAATAACGTCAAGTAATTCTTTTTGAGCTGTTTTAGGGAGTTTTTCTAAGTTGCCTATTGCGTTAAGCTTAATGTTGTTTTTTTGCAATGTGGTCAACTCTTTTTTTAAGGAATTTATAAGAACCTTCATTAAGGTTTCTACCTCAAGCTTAGGTCTATTCCAGTTTTCAGTAGAGAATGCGTATAATGTTAGGCACTCAATGCCTAATTTAGCCGTAGCTTCAATAATAACTTTTACTGATTTAGTCCCGCTTTCGTGACCAAAAGCGCGTAAAAATCCTTGTTGTTTTGCCCAGCGCCCATTACCATCCATAATAATGGCTAGGTGTTTGGGTAATCTAGTGGTGTCTATATTTTCTAATAAATTCATTTTTATTCAGTGCAATAACACGGTTTTTGTCCAAAAGTGTATGTAAGGCTTACTCCTGTAAAAACATACCAATCGTTATTATTTATATTCCCAAAATTTTGATTAAAACTACCGTCAATATTATCACTAAAGGTGTATCGAGCACCTGTTTCTAAAGCTAATATGAAATGTGGTGTAATGTTTGATTTAACTCCTATTATCATTGGTATTGTAACAGAATTTTTTCTTTCTGTTCTTCCATTTACTTTTAATCCAGTCTTGCTGTTGTTTAAGTTATAATCAGCAAAGATATAATTAATACCGGATGCCACATACGGAGTAATTTTAGTCGATGATTCATGAAGATTAAAGTCGAAAAAATTGAACTCTAGACCTAATGATATTTCTTTAATACTTGTTTTAAAATCATAACCTCTATTAGTTCTGCCTCCTTCTTTAGAATCTTGGTCTCTAGCAGTAAGGTGAGATTGGTTGTATGAAAACCTGTAAGAATGTCTCGGACTTTTATTCCATTTGTATAAAAAACCAAAAGCAGTTTCATTTGGTGCAATATAATTAGTTGTTCCTACATCACCTATGTAATTGCTGCCGCCCATAAAAATACCAACCTCATGTATTTGAGATTGTACTTCAGTAAAGGAAATAATAGATAATAATAAATAAAAGATCTTCTTCATTAACTCAAAAATTGCGTGCAAATATAATAATTATCAATTCGATACAATGCCCAATCTGTTAAATGTGTATTTTTTTAATAATTCACATAGTAACGTTCTTTAAACAAGGCGTTTGTTTCTTTTAAACGTAAAAAACTGATAAAATCGTATAGCCTTTTAAGTAAAATGATTTAATTACGCTTGTCTTGACCCCAAAGTAATTTGTTACGAAGTGTTTTTAGGAAAGTTTCTTCGGGAATTTCAACCATATTAATTTGAAATGGTGTTTTATTTAAAGTTAATATCGATTCGTTTTTTATAGAGGTGACTCTTGAATCTAATGAAACCAAATAATTTTCTTCTCTACCAGATACTTTTAGCCTTATCTCTGTTTCGTCTGGTACAACAAGTGGTCTTGCTGTAAGGTTGTGTGGTGCAATTGGTGTAATAACAAGGCTTTTTACATCAGGAGTTAATATTGGTCCGCCACAACTTAATGAATATCCAGTTGATCCTGTTGGGGTTGATATAATGAGTCCGTCTGCCCAATATGAATTTAAAAACTCTCCGTTTAGATACGTGTCAATAGTGATCATAGAAGTAGTATCTTTTCTGCTCACTGTTATTTCATTCATTGCAAAATTAATTTCCTCTATGGCCTCGTTTGTGGGTGTGCAGGTTAATGTTAATAGAGTTCTTTTTGAAATGGTATATTTTTTGTCAATTACAAATTGCATAAATGCTGCAATATTTTCCTTTTGTACTGTAGCTAAAAAACCTAGTCTACCTGCATTTATACCTAATATTGGAATGCCAGAGTCTCTCACTAGTGTAGCAGCTCTTAATATGGTGCCATCTCCACCTATGCTTATCAACATATCAAAACTAGTGTCTAATTCAGTGTGCTTGCTAAAGGTATTGTATGTTTTTTCTACAATTTTCTTATCGTTTAATATTTTTAAAAATTGAGCTTCAATAACCATTTCAACCTTTTTTTTATTAAAAAAATCAAAGATATCATTGATAATTGGTTCTGTGCTGTTTTGATAATATTGACCGTAGATAGCAACTTTCATATTTTTTGAATAATCGTTTTATGGAATAATTGGTATAACACTTTTTGAATGTGAAATTTTGCTCTAGATATTAAGGTATTTGTCTAAATAATCAGAGCGCTCTTTTAAGTTGTTGATGTAATTGTCTTCTTGGTGGTCTGATAAAATCTCGTAATTATATCGTCTAAATGTTTGAATGATTTCGTTCATAGCTCCCAAAGAAATTTTTAAAGTAACCACAATGCTATCAACTGCTGCTTCCGAAACGAATAAGCCAAGCAGTTTACCATTATTACTTTCTACAATTTGAGTGATCTGACTCATCGAGTATTCTAAAATTGGTTTTTGAACCACTATGATTCCACCTGGTTCTTTTAAAAATGGGGTTTCATGAAAAAAGCGCATGACATCCTCCATTTCGTAATAACCAACATAGTTATTATTTGGATCTAAAACGGGTACCAAATTAGTATGGTTTTTGGCAAATACTTCTAAAACGTCTAACCAAATAGTCGTTGTTCGTACATAAAAACCTTCGAGAGTAAAACGGTAATCAATGATTTTTTTATCACTGTCAAAGGTCTCGCTATCCTCGGCAGCAATACAGCCCAAGTACACGCCATCTTCTACCACAGGAAAGTGAGAGAACGATATATCACTAAAAAAGTCCTGAACTTCCGCAATAGTTTCTTGGCTGTCAAGGGCTTTATAGTCGTTGTTGATAAATTGGAGTAGGTCTGTCATAAGTTTGCGAGCAATATTTCATGCAAAATAATCAAAAAATAGCAAAATCTCCTAAGTTTTACTTTGTATTTTTGCTTTCAATTAAACACTAGTAAATCAAACTAAACCTGTATTCATGACAAAGTTAAGTGTAAACATCAATAAAATAGCAACTTTACGAAATGCTCGCGGTGGCAATGTGCCTGATTTGTTAAAAGTCGCAACAGATATTCAGCGATTTGGCGGTCAAGGAATCACTATTCACCCAAGGCCTGACGAACGACACATTAGGTACCAAGATGCCCGCGATTTAAAACCGATTGTTTACACCGAGTTTAACATCGAGGGTAACCCGCAGCATAATTTTATCGATTTGGTTTTAGAGTGTCAGCCTACACAAGTAACTCTAGTACCTGATGCCATAGGAGCTATTACTTCTTCGGCTGGCTGGGATACGGTTAAAAATCAAGCCTACTTGACCGAGATGATTCAGGAATTTCAACGCCACAACATTCGAACTTCTATTTTTGTAGATCCAAGACTCGACATGATCGAAGGTGCTAAAAAGACAGGTACTGATCGCATCGAACTATATACCGAAGCTTTTGCTCACCAATACAGTTTGGGTAATACTTCAGCCATTGAACCTTACATCGCTGCAGCCGAATTAGCCAATGAATTGCAGTTGGGTATCAATGCTGGGCATGATTTAAGTCTGGATAACATTCAATTTTTCAAACAAAATATCCCTGGACTTTTAGAAGTTTCTATCGGTCACGCGCTTATTTCTGAGGCTTTGTATCTTGGACTCGAGAATGTTGTTAATATGTATTTGCAAAAGTTGAAGTAAATAAATGTAAATTAGTTTTAAAAAAATAATAGCATATGCTTTTTTCGAAAATAGAAGGTTCAGGGCAACCGCTTTTAATTCTGCATGGATTTTTAGGCATGTCAGACAATTGGAAATCATTGGCAACGCAATTTGCAGCTCATTTTCAAGTTCACACGCTAGATCTTCGCAATCATGGTAGAAGTTTACATTCTAGTGAATTTAGTTATGCAATCATGGCACAAGATGTTTTTGAATATTGTCAAACACATGAGTTGTCCTCTATTTATATCATTGGGCACAGTATGGGTGGCAAAGTAGCTATGACACTGGCTACAACACATCCCGAATTAATAAGTAAGCTAATTGTTGCAGATATAGGGCCAAAATTTTATCCGCAACACCACCAACTTATTTTAGCGGGCTTAAATGCTGTTGATTTTTCTAAGAAACCAACTCGTAGTGATGCTGAGATAATTCTTGAAAAATTTATTCCTGATTTTGGTACCCGACAGTTTTTATTGAAAAACCTATATTGGAAAGAGCCTGGTCAACTGGCTTTTAGATTTAATTTAGCAGCTTTTAATGAAAATTTAGACCAGATAGGACAAGCTTTGCCTGAACATGCACAATTTTCTAAACCTACATTATTCATAAGAGGTGGGAATTCGAATTACATTTTAGATAGTGATTTTAATGATATAAAAAAGCATTTTCCATTAGCAACGATACAAACCATAGCAGAAACAGGGCATTGGCTTCACGCCGAAAATCCAACGGTATTTTATAATGTGGTTGTTTCTTTCTTGATCTAATGTTATAACCATAAAAAAAATAGAATTTTAATTTTAAATAAAACCTTCATTCCATGAATTTACTTCTAAAAATTATCATCACTTCAATAATCGTTTTAGTACTAGCAAACTTTTTACCGGGCGTTTACGTAAATGGATTTACAACAGCTTTAGTTGTTGCGGTGGTTTTAGGATTGCTAAATATTTTTATCAAACCTATTCTTGTTCTTTTAACATTACCTGTTACAGTGCTTACATTAGGATTGTTCTTGTTGATAATTAATGCGCTTATGATTGTTTTATGTTCAAAATTAGTAGATGGATTTAGGATAGATACTTTTCTAACGGCAGTTATTTTTAGTGTATTATTATCAGTTAGTCAATCTATAATGAATGGTTTATTAGGAATTAATAAGTAAAAAATAAATTTTAACACTCATTTAGCAACAAGATGCTGTGTTGTAAATGATTAATAAATACCTTTGTAAAATATAATTGAATACAATGTCAAAAAACCTATATATATTGCTTTTAGTTGTTTTAGGATTCTTTATGAGTCCTACCACAGCTATGGCGTGTAATCAAAAAGGGGAAATGACGTGTTGTGCCAAAAAAAGTACAGCTAAAAAAGAAAAAAAAGACTGTTGTTCAAAAAAACAGTCTTCAAAAAAAGAATCTCATGACGGCTGCAATGGAGCTTGTAAAAGCATTACATGTGGTGGTTCTTTCGTTTATCTAGGAATGACAAACGGAATACAATTAGAATTTAATAATCCTCTGTTTGATTTTTCTACAAAAAAACAGAACTTTTATTATTCCAATATCTTCGTATCTTCAGGATATAAATCCATCTGGCTTCCGCCAAAAATAGCATAATTGTATTGATGACAGCCAAAAGTCTGTCTTGTTAAAAAAGAATTAGCTAAAAAAAATCAAAAATTTGTCGTGTCATTTATTCAACAATACATTTTTATGTACTGCTGGGGTATTTGACGGCATTATATCTCAAAAAATAAATTAAGATGAAAACATTTCATAAAATTATAGTAGTCTTAGTCCTAATACTATCAGTAACAGTAAGCGCACAAAGTACTAATAAAGTAACCAAAACAGTGAAAATTTACGGAAACTGTGGTATGTGCAAAAAAAATATAGAAACGGCTGGTGGCCAAAAAAACGTAGCAAAGGTGCAGTGGGATACTGAGACTAAGATGGCAACCTTAGTATTCAATCCTGCCAAAACAAACCAAGAAGAAATTTTAAAAAGAATTGCAGCAGCAGGATATGACAGCGACAGTCATAAAGCTCCAGATGCAGCTTACGATAGTCTTCACGGATGTTGTCAATACGATCGAGTTGCTAAAAAACAAAAATAAAACAGAATAATTCAATCAAGTGCCTACTTATTAAGTTGTGTTTTGCTCAATAGGTAGGTATCTTTTAAACGTATACAAGATGAAAAATATAATAGTAATACTCAGTATATTTTTTAATTTGGCTTTAGCCAATGCTCAAATTAAAACCGGCGATGCGTTGCCAAATGTTCAATTAAATAACAATACTGACGTTGCAGTAACTCTTGAATCATTTAAGGGTAAGGTAGTTTTGGTTGATTTTTGGGCTTCATGGTGCGGACCATGCAGACAAGCCAATAAAAAATTAGTACCTTTTTATAATGCTCATAAAAATGAAAATTTTGAAATAGTAGGGATATCATTAGACACCAATAAGGCAAAATGGATTGCTGCTATTGAAAAAGATAAATTGGCCTATCCGCAATTGATAGATGCAAATGGATTTGATGCCAAAACGGCATTGCTTTTTGGAGTAGAGGGATTGCCAAGTTCTTATTTGTTTGATGCTTCGGGTACATTGGTAGCTATAAACCCAACAGAGGAAATTATTCTAACCTTTTTAAAAAAATAACAAGATGTTTAGAGATAATTTAAAAGCAGCCATGTCTATTGGCTTATTTCTGCTATGTGGTTTTACCAGTTTGGCGCGAATGCAAAAAGCCGAAATAAAAGCAACAGGATTAACATGTTCTATGTGCTCTAATGCTATAAACAAACAGTTAAAAGCCATGAGTGGTGTAACTACTGTAACCACAGATTTAAATACCAATTCGTTTTTTGTAGCATTTGAAAATAACAATACCATCACGCCTAAAATGTTGAAAGATGCTGTTGAAAAAGCAGGTTTTTTTATTGGTTCTCTTGAGCTGACACTTTCTGCAGCCGATTTAAAAAAGAAGGAATCAAGTTATGTCTTGCTAGATGAATTTGTACCGAATAACACAGCGGATATCAAGGTAAAAGTCTATGACAAGGGATATGTAACACAAAAGGAGTTCAAAAAAATGCAAAAAGAATTTTCTAAGATAGCTACCTACGCCCTAGACAATGAAGAGGATTATCATATAAAAAGCGTTTTATGATGAAGTTATTTAGTGCAGTATTATTGTTGTTTGTAACGAGTATTAATGCTCAAGAACTTTTTGTTGTTACGGATCCTGCAAGTAACGTACCTGCAGGTTCTTTAGGAATTCGTTTAGGACAATCTATTTTTAAGAAACAAATAGAGTCAGGATATAACTACCACATGATGCCTGAGGCTACCTTAGGAATTAATAAAAATGTGATGGTTCGTACAACGCTTTTTGTAAGCAGTAGAGAAAATCAATTAAACACAGAAGGAGCCAGTATTTATGCTAAGTACAGGTTTCTTTCTACAGATGATGTGCAAAGTCATTTTAGGATGGCGGCTTTTGGTCGCTTTAGTTTTAATAATGCCGAAATTCATCAAGAACAGATTGAAATTCAAGGGCAAAATACAGGGTTTGAAACCGGAATAGTAGCCACGCAGCTTATCAAAAAAGTAGCTATTAGCTCTAGTGTTAGTTTTGAAAAAGCATTTGACAATAAACCCAATCACAATTTTCCAGATAACTTAAGTGATAATGCTACTAATTACACCTTATCAATAGGTAGATTGATGTATCCTAAGAAATATACTAATTTCAAGCAGACTAATATCAATACCATGTTTGAATTTTTAGGGCAAACATTGAATAATAATGGAAGATCTTTTCTAGATGTAGTGCCTTCAGTTCAGTTCATAATAAACAGTCAAGCAAGAATTGATGTGGCTTACCGATATGAATTGTATAGTTCTATAATGGGAACCGCTCCTAATGGTTTTTACCTTAACCTGGAGTATAATTTCTTTAATATTTTAAAGTAATGCGTAGGGGCGCAATTCAGTTATTTAATTAGTGAACTGGATTGTGCTTTTGCTTGAATTGTGTTTTTTAATTTCTCTTTTTGAATTGATAGTTAAGTTTAAGAG
>NZ_MTCA01000014.1:0-32126 GCF_002150205.1 Flavobacterium sp. FPG59
TGCCAAGAATACTCGCCATTGATTACGGACAAAAAAGAACAGGAATTGCAGTTACTGACGAAATGCAAATTATTGCTTCAGGTTTGACGACAGTGACTTCTAGTACTGCAATCGCTTTTTTAAAAGATTATTTTGCTAAAGAAAAAGTAGAAGCTGTTCTAATAGGAGAGCCTAAACAAATGAATGGACTACCCTCTGAAAGTGCTTCCATTGTCAAAGGATTTGTGACTCATTTTACCAATCATTTTCCGGATATGAAAGTCATTCGCGTAGACGAACGATTTACATCCAAAATGGCTTTTCAGTCCATGATAGATAACGGAATGAGTAAAAAGCAGCGTCAAAATAAAGCGCTTATTGATGAAATTGCAGCAACTATAATGCTGCAAGATTATCTAAATAGAAAATCTTTTTAAGGTTCAAGAGAATATGTTGACTTTTTGAGAAAAATGTTTGAAAAATGTAACTTTTTGGTTCAGTTTTATACTTTTTTTTGGAATTTAATAATTTATCTTTGCATTTTAAAATCTTATTATGCCTGATACAACGATACGTACCCACAGTGAAGTAGTTCTTATAGGAGCTGGAATCATGAGCGCCACTCTAGGTTTAATTTTAAAAGAGTTGAAACCTGATATTACAATTGAAATATACGAACGATTAGATATGGCAGCTGCCGAAAGTTCTGATGCATGGAATAATGCAGGAACTGGTCACTCCGCTTTTTGTGAGCTAAATTATACTCCAGAGGGCGAAGATGGTAGTATTAATCCAAATAAAGCGATAAGTATTGCTGAATCATTTGAAGTTTCAAGACAATTTTGGGCTTACTTAGTTCAAGAAAATAAAGTTCCCTCGCCTGAAAAATTCATCAAAAGCATTCCTCATCTCAGTTTTGTTTGGGGCGAAAAAAATATAGAATACCTTAAAAAAAGATTTGAAGCCTTGCAAGCCAATCCTCTTTTTAAGGAAATGATTTTTAGCGAAGATTTTTCTGAATTAAAGAAATGGATGCCTCTAGTAATGGAAGGCAGAGACGAGAATGATAAAGTTGCTGCTACTACAATGGCAATTGGTACCGATGTGAATTTTGGAGAATTAACTCGAAGTATTTTTAATTACCTTACTAGTCTAGATGGTGTTACGATTCATTTTAATCATGAAGTTCTAAAGCTAAGACAGAAAGATGATAAATCTTGGAGAATTAAAATAAAGAATTTGGCTAACGGCCAAATACGTAAAGCATATACTAAGTTTGTTTTTATTGGAGCAGGAGGAGGTTCTTTACCTTTACTTGAAAAAGCTGATGTTCCAGAAGGAAAAGGATATGGTGGATTCCCAGTAAGTGGTCAATGGCTAAAATGTACTAATCCTGATGTGATTGCAAAGCATCAAGCTAAAGTATACGGTAAAGCTAGCGTGGGCGCTCCGCCTATGTCTGTACCACATATTGATTCAAGAGTTATCAATGGAGAAAAACAATTGCTTTTTGGACCATTTGCAGGCTTCTCAACTCGGTTTTTAAAAAATGGCTCTTATTCTGATTTGCCTTTGTCTATAAAGACAGATAATATTATACCTATGATTGCAGCGGGTATTAAAAATATTCCGCTTACTAAGTATCTGATAGAACAAGTGCGTCAATCTCAAAAAGATAGAATCAATGCATTGCGAGAGTATGTGCCAGGTGCACGCTCTAAGGATTGGGTACTAGAACGTGCAGGTCAGCGTGTTCAAGTTATTAAAAAAGATGAAAAGGAAGGCGGTATTCTAGAATTTGGTACCGAAGTAATTACAACTGCTGATGGAACATTATCGGTATTGCTGGGTGCTTCGCCAGGAGCATCTACTGCTGTTTCTATAATGATTGACTTGATTAGCAGGTGTTTTGTAGACGAATATCAAACTCAAGAATGGCAAGATAAACTTAAAGTTATGGTACCATCTTTTGGACAAAAATTAAATGAAAACCCTGAACTATTAAAAGAAGTTCGTGAAAATACGGCCAAAGTATTGAAGTTAAATTAATATTTAGGCGATTCATATTTATAAAAAAACGCTAGAGCATATTTCATGTTCTAGCGTTTTTTTTAGCTAATACTCTTTAATGTTTGTGTGGTTTGAACTATTTTTTCAGATAAATTAATAAGCCACATGAGTTGTTCTATAACTAGTTGCGCCTCTTGCATAACCGAATCAAAATCAGTTTCAGTGCTGCTTTTATGTATGCTGATTTCTCTTTGTTGAATATTTTTTAGTTCTGTGAATCGTAGTTTTAATTCGTTTACAGATGCAGATTGATTTGCTGCATTATTACCATTTAAAGTTTCGATAGCATTTTGTAAATTTTGAATTCCTGTATTTACTACCACATTAAATGATTCTGATGCCGCAGTAGTTTTGTGGGATTGAATATAAGTACCTAATGAAGCTATCGACGAAAGTAAAGAGTGGTTTAAAACGGCTAATTCGTATACTTGTTCTAAGTGTAATTGTTTTGTTTTGGGTTCTTGAACCATTCTTTGGTAACAAGCCATTAGATTTCCTATTTCTATAAACGCATTTTTTCGAGCTAGTTTGTAGGATGTTGATAGCGTACCTTTGGTATTGTAATAAATAGAGATTTCTTTTAAATAGTTTTGGTTGGCAAGTACTGCCTTTTTTATCGTTGCGGGAGCGCTCAAAAATTCCCAAGTAGGCCATAAAAAATAATTGGCTACAGCTGCTAATAAAGCTCCTACAAGAGTATCTACAATTCTATACTGTACAAGTTCATTTACGTTTGGAGTTAGTATTCCGTAAATAAAAACCACATACATGGTTACAAATGTAGCCCCGATTTTATAATTAGTTTGTGAAAATGCAAAACCAAGCAGCATGCAAATAATACAAAACATGCTAATTATAAAATTATCTTTAATGAAATAAAGGATTCCAAAAGCAATAATTCCGCCAAGTATAGTACCTATTATTCTTTGAAACGTGCGTTCTTTGGTTAAACCATAACCTGGTTTCATAATCACAATAATGGTTAACAAAATCCAGTAAGCGTTTTGAAAAGGGAAGTAGCTTCCTAGTGTTAAGCCTATTATTAAGGTAACCGTTATTCGTAAGGAATGTCTAAATATGGAGGATGAAAAACTGAGGTTTTCTATTAATGTTGTCCATGGATAATGTTGTGGGGTTAAAAATTTCTCTATATCCTTGTCAAGACCTTTGTATTCAAGTGTGTTGTAATCTCTTGTAAAAGCATGTTCAATAGTCTTTATTTTATCAACTTGCTTGTCTGCATACTGTAACATGGTGGTTAGCATAAAAACTCCTTCTACTGCTTGTTGTTTACCAAGGGCTTTCTCATATTGAGTGATAACAATTTGCAAGGCATTTATGTCTTCCCATAAAGAGGGTTTATCAGGTTGTGTTTTTCTTTTTTTAATATTTTTTGAGAGACTCTTTAGGCTTGACGCCAAATGGTAAGCAAGATTTTGATAAGTGGCTAGCACTTTTTGATGATCGTCAAATTTATAGTGTAGTTTTTCATGATCAAATGCTGTTGATAAAGCCAATTCAAGAATTTCAACAAGGCAAATAAAGACAATAAGCATTTTTCTATTTGCAGCAGAGGAGCCATTGATGCTATGATTGGGTATTAATACTTCTCTAATATTCTGATGAATGATGTTGAGTTCTACCTGTAAATGTAGCTGCTTTTCGGTAATTGCTTTTCGATCTGCGTTTATGGACCACAAGTCACCCCTAAGTTTTAAATATTTAGCGGTAAGTTTCATGCATTCCTGTACTTGCAGTTCTAAATACCTATTTGGTTTTAGATAATGAAACACAAGAGAAACTAGTAAATAAAAAATCCCACCTGCAAAAATTAAAAGCACGTGAAAAAACATGGGCCAACCTGAAGCTGTATTAGAAAATGCTAATGCCAGAGCTACCAAACAAGAAAAAGATAACATACTAGCCCTTTGCCCATAGACAGATACAATTGAAATAGAAAAAATTAATAAAGTAATTATGAGGTAGAATAAGACTTTATAAGGAAAAAAGATATTGACTATTAGCGTAATAATAGAAGTTAATATTGCCGTAAGCACTATGCCATATATTTTTTGGTTTAAGCTACTTGCTATGTCACTTGGATATACAAATATAGCTCCCAGTGCCAGCACAAAACCTATATTAAACATACCAAAATAAGTAAAAACAACTACAGGGATTACCGCCGCAATAGTTACTTTTAGTGCGTTTGTAAAGGAAGCTGTATCTATAAATTTTTGAATCTTTGTAAGCATATCTCTAGGTTGTAACAAAGATAAGATTTGAAAAAGTTAAAAGAGGTATAAACAGCGTACTTCTGTCTAAAAGATTTAATTTATTTTAAAAATTGATAGTATAATATTCATTGTTTATTTTTTACTATTTTTGCAAACTGAATAAAAAAGCTGGATACCATATTTTTTAGCTCCTAATTTTAACACTGTACAATGATTTTACCAATTATAGCTTACGGCGATCCCGTTTTAAGAAAAACAGGAGAACTTGTTACTGCAGATTTTCCTAATCTAAAGGAAATCATTTCAAATATGTATGAAACCATGTATAATGCTCATGGTGTGGGTCTTGCAGCTCCTCAGGTAGGTCTTGCTTTACGCATATTTGTAATAGATACAACTCCTTTTAGCGATGACGATGAACTAGATTCTACAGAGCAAAATAAATTGAAAGGGTTTAAAAAAACTTTTATCAATGCGAGAATGGTAAAAGAAGAAGGGGAATTATGGAGTTTTAATGAAGGATGCTTAAGTATTCCAGATGTAAGAGAGGATGTTTACAGAAATCCAACGATTACATTAGAGTATTGCGAAGAAGATTTTGTAATGAAAACAGAAGTGTTTGACGGACTCATAGCCCGTGTAATTCAACATGAATACGATCATATTGAAGGCGTTTTATTTACGGATAAAATTTCTTCTTTAAAAAAACGATTGATTCAAAAGAAATTAAAAAACATATTAGAAGGAAAAACTTTTCAAGAGTACCGAATGAAATTTTTCGGAAAAAAGGGAAGATAAGTCAAGCTAAGACAAGCGTGGTACAATTTTTGGGTACCCAAATAAAATTAATTAATCCAATTTTCAATAACAATTACACGAACCATGAATTTAGAAAAAATATTAGCCATTTCAGGAAAACCAGGTTTGTACATTTTGAAAGTACAAACTAGATCAGGATTTGTGGCTGAGTCATTAGCTGATGGAAAAAAAATTACAGTAAACTTAAAAAGTAATGTAAGCTTACTTTCTGAAATTTCGATTTATACTTACGAAGGTGAAAAACCATTATCTGAAATCATGCAAACTATTGCAGATAAAGAAAATAAAGGGGATGCTTTATCTCATAAAGCTGAAAACGCAAAATTAATGGAGTATTTCAAAGTTATTTTGCCTAATTATGATGAAGATAGAGTATACCCATCTGATATTAAAAAAATATTAAACTGGTACGGAATTTTACAATCAAAAGGATTGCTTAATGATGATGCTCCAGCTACTGCCGAAGAGCCAAGTGCACCGGCTGTTGAAGAAGTTAATGAAGAAGCTACAGAAAAACCAGCTAAAAAGGCAAAAGCTAAAAAAGAATAACAAAAGCTTTAAAACATTTAATCCCATTCAGGACGTTCTTGAATGGGATTTTTTTATTTTTACCAAAACAATTTTGATGAATACTAGAGCCGCACAACTACAAGCATTTGACAGACTACTTACGATAATGGATGATTTGAGGGAAAAATGCCCTTGGGATCAAAAACAAACCATGCAATCCTTGCGTCATCTTACCATTGAAGAAAC
This sequence comes from Flavobacterium sp. FPG59, assembly GCF_002150205.1. Classification (NCBI taxonomy): domain Bacteria; kingdom Pseudomonadati; phylum Bacteroidota; class Flavobacteriia; order Flavobacteriales; family Flavobacteriaceae; genus Flavobacterium; species Flavobacterium sp. FPG59. Next base: position 5,862 of record NZ_MTCA01000014.1, read on the forward strand.
CTATGAACTTGGTGATGCTATTTTAGATAATGATTTAAGTGAAGTGAAGAAGGAATTGGGAGATCTCTTGTTGCACATTGTTTTTTATGCTAAAATAGGAAGTGAAACTAGTGATTTTGATATTGCTGATGTGTGCCATGAAATTTCAGATAAATTGATACACCGTCATCCCCACATTTATAGTGATACAATAGTGAAGGACGAAGAAGAAGTGAAGCAAAATTGGGAGAAATTAAAACTTAAAGAAGGTAAGAAATCTGTTTTGGAAGGTGTTCCTAAAAGTTTGCCAGCCTTAGTCAAAGCCAGTCGCATTCAGGATAAAGTGAAAGGAGTAGGATTTGATTGGGAAGAGACGCATCAAGTTTGGGATAAAGTGCAAGAGGAATTAGAGGAACTACAAGTTGAGGTACAAGCGGGAGATCAGGATAAGATAGAAGCGGAGTTTGGTGATGTTTTGTTTTCAATGATTAATTACGCCCGATTTTTGAATGTTAATCCCGAAGATGCCTTAGAACGAACCAATAAAAAATTCATTAAACGATTTCAATATTTGGAAAGTAAAGCTTCAGAGTTAGGAAAGCCTTTAATGGATATGACATTGGCTGAAATGGATATTTTTTGGGAAGAAGCGAAGCGTCTTCCTAACAAATAGGAATTGGAAATCTCTGATTTCTAAATAACTCAATTTTGGGAAGAAGCGAAAAGATTGTAGTTGTCAGTTTGCAGTATTCAGTATCTTGTAATCAATATTTAGAGTTTAAAGTCTAGTTTTAGAATAATTTATAATTACCAATGTCAGAAAATAAAACCGAGTTAAAACGTTCTTTAGGATTGATTGATGCAACGAGTTTAGTTGCAGGTTCCATGATAGGATCAGGAATATTTATTGTAACATCGGCAATGGCCAGAGATATAGGATCGGCGGCTTGGTTGCTCGTGATTTGGATTGTGACCGGCTTAATTACCGTTGCAGCAGCTTTAAGTTATGGCGAGTTAGCGGGAATGATGCCTAATGCAGGTGGTCAATTTGTGTATATTCAGCGTGCATACGGTAGGCTTGTATCCTTTTTATATGGCTGGACTGTTTTTACGGTAATTCAAACGGGAGTAATTGCTGCCATAGCAGTGACTTTTGCAAATTATGCAGCTATTTTTTTTCCTGTTTTAGATGAAACGCTATTTTCTGTAGGGTCGAGTTTTGTTTTTTCGTACCAAAAAGTTTTAGCCATTTTCAGTATTGTTTTACTTACTTATATCAATACCAAAGGTGTTCAAAGCGGTAAAATGGTTCAACTTGTTTTTACTTCGGCAAAATTAATCGCGCTATTTGCCTTGATTATTTTAGGATTGTATGTAGGGTTAAAAACGGATGTTTTATCGGATAATTTTGCAAACATGTGGGACGCTAGCAAAACGGTAGTTAACCCAGATGGAACTGTAACTGTTACAAAACTTGTAGGGACAGCGCTTTTAGGAGCTGCGGGTGCTACTATTATAAACTCTTTGTTTTCCAGTGATGCTTGGAATAATGTTACTTTCATAGCAGGTGAAATTAAAGATCCTAAAAAAAATATACCTCGCAGTTTATTTCTAGGAACAGTAATAGTAACTGTAGTTTACGTTTTGGCTAATCTGGCTTATTTAGCGTTACTCCCTATGCAAGGTTCGCCTAGTGCAAGTGATGCCTTGAGTAACGGAATCATGTTTGCTAATAATGACAGAGTAGGTGCGGCAGCAGCAAGTATGATATTGGGAAATGTAAGTGTCTTTGTTATGGCAGGATTAATTATGGTGTCCACTTTTGGTTGTAATAGCGGATTAATCCTCTCTGGTGGAAGATTGTTTTTTGCAATGGCAAAGGACGGTTTGTTTTTTAAACAAGCCACCGAATTAAATAAAAATCAAGTCCCAGCCAAAGCCTTGTGGGTACAGTGTATTTGGGCTTGTGTGTTGTGTATTTCGGGGAAATTTGGAGATTTATTGACGTATGCTACTTTTGCATCCTTACTGTTTTATATCTTGACTATTTTAGGGGTTTTTATCCTTAGAAAAAAAGAACCTCATGCTGATAGACCTTATAAAGCATTTGGTTACCCCTTTGTTCCTGCACTTTATATTGTAGTTACGGTTGCTATTTGTCTTACCTTATTAATTTATGACACCTTCAATACCGGACTAGGATTAGCTATTGTTGCATTGGGAATCCCTGTTTATTATTTAGCAATGCCTAAAAAAAAGTAAAATTGAAGTAATTACTCGGCTAGTTTTTTGAGTTTAGAAAGGTCTAATAAAACTATTTTTTTTCCGCTAAGTTCAATGAGCCCTAGCTTTTTAAAGTCAGAAAGTAGTCTAATGCAACTTTCTGTTGCAGTGCCTATCATGCTAGCTAAATCATCTCTAGAAAGTTGCACTTTTAGGGATGCATCCTCATTTGTTCCAAAAGTATCATGCAAATAGAGCAAAGTTTCGGCAAGTCTTTCTTTGACTGTTTTTTGAGCTAGATTAACCATTTGATCATCGGCTTCTTTTAGATCGCCGCAAATAGTTTTCATTACATTCATAGAGAACTTGTTGTTTTTGTCAAAATATCCCATCACTTCTGATTTTGGAATAAAACAAACCTGCATATCATCAAGCGCTACTGCACTTAAATTAACAGGCTCCTCACTTATCATAGATCTTTGGCCTAGTAATTCACCTTTGGTTACCAGTTTTACAATATGGTCTTTTCCATTGGCGCTAAGCTTGATGAGTTTGCAAACACCATCTTTAATACAGTAAATTCCGTTTACAGTATCTCCTTCCTTAAAAATTATTTCTCCTTTTTTTACAATATGAGACGTTTTACAATCAGATAATTGCACGAGCTCTTGTTTAGTAAGGGCTTTCAAGGAACTGAATTCGCGCACGATACATTGTTCACATTTACTCATTGGTATGATATTTTTGTTATACAAAACTAGCTTTTTATTATGATAAATATCATATTTTAATTAACATTCGTTTAGGTTCTTTGCTATAGGAAAAATGAGCAAAGTTATGGAGAAAAACAACTGTTTCCATTGTGGATTAGATGTCATAAAAGCCGAAGAAATATTTTTTGACGATAAATTTTTTTGTTGTGCGGGTTGTAAAACCGTGTATGAAATTTTTAATCAAAATGATTTAACAAGCTATTATGATTTTGAAAAATCACCTGGAGCAACACCGCAAAATACAAATGGTAAATATGATTTTTTAGACAATGAAAGTATTGTATCAAAATTATTGGAATTCAAAGAAAATGAAACAACAATTATTTCACTTAACATACCACACATACATTGTAGCTCGTGTATTTGGATTCTGGAAAATTTACAACGTCTTCAAAAAGGCATAAGCACTTCACAGGTCAACTTTCCTGAAAAGAGAGTACGCATTACCTTTAACTCCGCTACGGTATCTGTCAAAGAAATTGTTTTATTGCTGAGTTCTATAGGCTATGAACCTTATATAAGTTTAGAAAACTACGAATCTGGTAAGGCTGTTGTAGATAGAAGTTTGACCTACAAACTGGGTGTTGCTTTCTTTTGTTTTGGGAATATTATGTTACTTTCTTTTCCAGAATATTTTGAAGTTAAGGAGTATTGGCTGGACCACTATCGAGGTTTTTTTAGATGGTTAATATTTGCTTTGTCGCTGCCTAGTTTTTTATACTCGGCAAGCGGTTATTATGTGTCTGCTTACAAAAGTATTAAAACCAAAATGCTCAATATTGATATTCCTATTGCCTTAGGAATTATTGTCATGTTTGTGCGTAGTACTTTTGATATCATCATGGATTACGGTTCTGGTTTTTTTGATAGTTTAACGGGACTTATCTTTTTTATGCTCCTTGGGAAAATGTTCCAAATAAAAACCTATAGTTTTTTGAGCTTTGAAAGAGATTTTAAGTCTTATTTCCCTATTGCAATAACTAAAATTAATCCTGACGGAACGGAGTTGAGTATCCCTATTTATGAGGTTGAAAAAGGTAATAGATTGCTGATTAGAAACCAAGAACTCATTCCCGTGGATGGTATATTACTGTCTGAAAAAGCAGAGATAGACTATAGTTTTGTAACTGGAGAAGCAGTTCCCATTGTGAAGCATTCTGGAGATAAAGTTTTTGCAGGTGGAAAACAAATTGGGAAGATGATAGAAATGGAAGTCTTGCAAACCGTTTCTCAAAGCTATTTAACACAGCTGTGGAGTAATGATGTGTTCCAAAAAAATGTGGAGCAAAAACACAAAACAATTACTGACAAAATCAGTCGATATTTTACTCCGATATTATTGTTAATTGCTTTTATAGGGTTTGGATATTGGATTTTTATTAATGCCAATACTGCTTTTAATGTTTTTACCGCCGTTCTTATTGTAGCATGTCCTTGCGCGCTTGCATTGACCGCTCCATTCACTTTTGGGAATGTCTTACGAATTTTAGGAAAACAAAAATTTTACCTTAAAAATGCATTGGTTATTGAACAATTAGCCAAAGTAGACACCATAGTTTTTGACAAAACAGGAACAATCACTACCAATAAAAAATCTAAAATTACGTATGTACCACCCAGCGAAATAAATGGGATTGGAGTTCAAGAGGCCGCAATTAATTCAGGAACTAATGCACTAATAAAAAATGCGCTACGAGGTTCAAATCATCCGTTAAGTAGAATGTTATATGATTTTTTACCTGAAACCAAATTGATTAAAGTTGAGAATTTTGAAGAACAAGCTGGTAAAGGTATTCAGGCTCAAGTTGCTGGAAGTAATATAAAAATTGGTTCACGAGATTTTGTTCTTCATACAAATTTAGAGACGGATAATAAAGGTTTTGATAGTGAAGTTGAACTTGAAAATACTGTTGTATATATTACCATTGACGAAGTTTATTATGGGAAATATATCTTCATGAATCAGTATAGAGATGGTTTAGCGAAACTGTTTCAAGATTTGAGTAAGAAGTACGAAATTAAAATTTTATCAGGAGATAATGATGGAGAAAGAGCTACTCTTGAAGCTCTTTTGCCGAAAGGCACAGCATTAATTTTTAATCAAAAACCAGAACAAAAACTAGAGTTTATCAAAGCTTTGCAGGCCGAGGGTAAAAATGTGATGATGGTAGGTGACGGACTTAATGACGCGGGTGCATTGGCGCAAAGCCATATCGGAATCTCTATTTCAGAGAATGTGAATGTGTTCTCACCAGCTTGCGATGCAATTTTAGATGCCGAAGAGTTTCAAAAACTGAACTTCTTTTTACAGTATTCTAAAGATGCTATTACCACCATTAAAATGAGTTTTGTAGTGTCATTACTCTATAATGTAGTGGGATTAGGATTTGCCATTACAGGAAATTTATTACCACTTGTAGCAGCTATCATTATGCCATTGAGTACCATAACTATTGTAAGTTTTGTTACTGTAATGAGTAATTATTATGCTAAAAGAAAACGCTAGTGCATTAAATACTTACAAAGTTCACATTTTATTAACAAATGTTTCAAGTATGATAAATGTCATATTTTACGTGAATGCATCCCAGTAACTTTGTTGAAATAAAAATACAATATGAGTGTCATTTATTTATTAATATCCATCAGTATTCTAGTAGCTATAGGTTTTTTTATAGCATTTATTAGAGCAGTCAAAACAGGACAATATGATGATGATTATACTCCCTCTGTTCGAATGCTTTTTGAGGATGAGTTAATTCAAAAAGAAACAAAAAATAAGGAAGATTCTTTAAAAACAGAATATCTAGAAACTCAAAAATAATCAATAAACAACTTTCAAAATAATTATAAATATGGAAATGCAGCAGTTTTATTATGACAACAAAATTGTAAAAAAATTCATTTACGCCACCATAGTTTTTGGGGTAGTAGGAATGTTAGTGGGACTTATTCTTGCTTTTATGTTTCTATTCCCAAATATCACCGATGGAGTTTCTTGGTTGAGTTTTGGTCGATTGAGACCATTACATACTAATGCTGTTATTTTTGCCTTTGTAGGGAATGCTATGTTTGCAGGTATTTATTACTCTATGCAGCGCCTTTTAAAAGCAAGAATGTTTAATGATTTTTTAAGCAATCTGCATTTTTGGGGATGGCAATTAATTATTGTTGCGGCGGCTGTTTCTTTACCATTAGGATACAGCACATCTAAGGAATATGCGGAGCTAGAATGGCCTATAGATATTGCAATTGCTTTGATCTGGGTTATTTTTGGGATCAATATGATTGGTACTATTTTAAAACGTAGAGAACGCCATTTATATGTTGCTATTTGGTTTTATTTGGCCACTTTTGTTACTGTTGCAGTTTTACATATCTTTAATAGTTTGGCATTGCCAGTTTCTGGTTTAAAAAGTTATTCTGTATATGCGGGTGTTCAGGATGCACTAGTTCAATGGTGGTATGGACATAATGCTGTTGCTTTTTTCTTAACCACACCTTTTTTAGGTTTGATGTATTACTTTATACCAAAAGCGGCTAACCGTCCGGTGTATTCGTACCGCCTTTCAATTATTCACTTTTGGTCGCTAATTTTTATTTATATCTGGGCAGGCCCACACCATTTATTATATTCGGCATTGCCTAACTGGGCACAAAATTTAGGTGTTGCTTTCTCAATCATGTTAATTGCTCCATCTTGGGGAGGAATGATCAACGGACTTTTAACACTAAGAGGTGTTTGGGATAAGGTAAGAGTAGAACCTGTTTTAAAGTTTTTTGTAGTAGCAATTACAGGGTATGGAATGGCCACTTTTGAAGGTCCGATGTTGTCTCTTAAAAATGTTAATGCTATTGCACATTACACAGACTGGATTATTGCACACGTTCACGTAGGTGCGCTAGCTTGGAATGGTTTTATGGCATTTGGTATGATTTATTGGTTAGTTCCTAGAATGACTAAGAGTAATTTGTACTCTACAAAATTAGCTAATTTTCATTTTTGGATAGGAACTCTCGGAATCATCTTGTATACAGTTCCTATGTATGTTGCGGGATTTTTACAAGCTTCAATGTGGAAACAATTTAATCCTGACGGAACGTTAACGTATGGTAATTTTCTAGAAACGGTTACTCAAATCATGCCTATGTACTGGATGAGAGCCATTGGAGGAACGATGTACTTGGTAGGAATGTTTGTATTGGTGTATAACATTTGGCAAACAGTTCGTTTTGGATCAAAAGTAGAAGATGAGCAAGCCGAAGCTCCTGCTTTATTAAAAATGAGTTCAAGTAGAGTTAAAGGTGAAAAATTCCACCCTTGGTTAGAGCGCAAGCCTATTCAACTGACTATTTTGGCAACAGTAGCAATCTTAATAGGTGGTGTGATTCAAATTGTGCCTACTATAATGGTAAAGTCTAACATCCCTACGATAACCAGCGTAAAACCATATTCTCCTCTTGAACTGGAGGGACGCGATTTATACATTCGTGAGGGTTGTGTAGGATGTCATTCTCAATCGGTACGACCATTTAGAAGCGAGGTTGAACGTTACGGACCGCAATCAAAAGCGGGAGAATTTGTATACGATCATCCATTTTTATGGGGATCAAAACGTACTGGACCTGATTTATTAAGAGTAGGTGGGAAGTACAATGACAACTGGCATTTCAATCACTTTTGGAACCCACAAAGTATATCTGCAGGTTCTATCATGCCGGGTTACAAATGGCTTTTTGACAATAAAGCTATGGATATTTCTATGACCCAAAAGAAAATGGAAGTGATGTCTACACTAGGAGTTCCTTACACTCCTGTGCAAATTGCTGGTGGACTGGATGATCTACGCAAACAAGCCATTGCGATCGAAGAAAGTTTAAAGAACGACCCTGATTTTGTAAAAAGTTATGAGGAAAGCAGGAAAAAAGCCGAAGCAAGAGGTGAAAAATTTGTGCCAATGAACGAAAGAGAAATTGTGGCTTTAATAGCTTATATGCAACGTTTGGGTACTGATATTAAAGTAAAAAAATAGTAGTTATGTTTGAACAAATTAAACACAATATGGAGACCATTGAAGGTGTAGCCATATATCCTATTCTGTCTTTATTAATTTTCTTTTTCTTTTTTGTAGGTCTAGGTCTTTGGGTTTTCTCTTATAATAAAGAAAAAATTAAAGAGTTGAGCCAGATGCCATTGAGCGATAATTAATTGTAGTATTTAAACTAGTTAGAATGAAAAATAATTTTCCTGTATACGTTAGAGTTCCTGTAATTTTCTTTACTGTTTTTATGGTAATGGAGTATTTCATTGACTCAGGAGATCGACCTGCATTTATAAAATTCCCAATGGTCACCGTGTTTTTATTAGTATTTCTTTTTTTATTGATTGCAGTAGAAATTACTTGGAAAGCTGTTGATACCATTACATATCAATTAATGACGCAAGATCAAAAAGAAGCTTTGCATAAAAAACAAAACATTCGTTTTCAAGATCAGGCGTGGTATAAAAATCTAATGGCAAAACTGACTAAAACGCAGCCTCTTGATAATGAAGGACAGTTGTTATTAGATCATGATTATGATGGTATTAAGGAACTTGATAATAATTTGCCGCCATGGTGGGTGTATTTGTTTTATGCGTGTATACTTTTTGGAGTAGTGTACATGGTACGATATGAAGTATTGGGAGCAGATAATCAAGAAATGGAGCTTCAAAAAGAAGTGGCTCAAGCCAAAATTGAGATTGCTGAATATATGAAAACTGCTCCAGACTTGATGGATGAAAAAACGGTAACCTTATTGACAGAACCAGCTGATTTAGCTGCTGGAAAGGAAATTTTTAATACGAATTGTGCTGCTTGTCATAGAGCTGATGCTGGTGGTCAAATAGGTCCAAATTTAACCGATGATCAATGGATTTTGGGCGGTGGTATAAAGAATGTTTTTCATACTCTGGTTAATGGAGGCCGTGATGGAAAAGGAATGATATCCTGGAAAGGGACTTTAAAACCAAAAGAAATGCAAAAAGTAGCTAGCTATATCTTGTCTTTAAAAGGTAGTAACCCTCCTGATGCTAAAGCTCCAGAAGGAGAAGTATGGGTTGAAGAAAGTACTGCGGTTCCTGCTAAATAATTTTCATCTTGGAACTGGTGTTTGAACATCAGTTCCAAGTTTTGTAAACTCGTTTTTATAAATTAAAATAATGTCAAATTCATCAGACGAAGCGTTTAGAGATACCATAGGAACTATTGACGAAGCGGGTAATAGAAAATTTATCTATCCTAAAAAACCTTCCGGGAAGTTGTATGAGTACCGTAAATGGGTAAGCTATTTTTTATTGATTGTCTTAGTAGCAAATCCATTTGTTAAAGTGAATGGCAACCAGTTCATGATGTTCAACATTCTAGAACGCAGGTTTACTATTTTTGGATTTCCTTTTTGGCCACAAGATTTTTATCTGTTTGTGCTTTTTATGATTATCGGAATTGTTTTCGTTATTCTATTTACGGTTATTTTTGGACGTATTTTTTGCGGATGGATTTGTCCCCAAACTATTTTTCTCGAAATGGTTTTCCGAAGAATTGAATACTGGATAGAGGGAGATAGAGGCGCTCAAATTCGTTTGCATAAACAGGAATGGAACGCTGAGAAAATTAGAAAGAAAGGGCTAAAATGGTTCATTTTTTTAATAATATCATTTTTTATTGCCAATGTTTTTTTGGCCTATCTCATCAGCAGTGATGCCCTTTACAAAATGATTGAAGAGGGACCACGTAATCACATCAGCACCTTAGTTTCATTATGTATTTTTACTGGTGTGTTCTATTTTGTATTTGTTTGGTTTAGAGAACAAGTTTGTATTATAGCGTGTCCTTACGGTAGGTTACAAGGTGTTTTATTAGATGATAAATCTATAAATGTAGCTTATGATTTTATTCGAGGTGAAAAAACCGCTGGCAGAGCAAAATTCAATAAGCAAGAGGATAGGAGTGCCACCGGAAAAGGAGACTGTATTGACTGTAAACAATGCGTAAATGTTTGCCCCACAGGAATTGACATTCGTAACGGAACACAGCTAGAATGCATCAATTGTACGGCTTGTATTGATGAATGCAATACTATTATGAATAGTGTAGGACTGCCCGAAGGTCTTATTAGATACGCATCTGAGGAGGAAATTGAGAAAGAAAAAAAGTTCAAATTCACTACCAGAATGAAAGGGTATTCAGCCGTTTTGTTCATTTTAACGGGTGTTTTGATAGGTTTGTTATTCCTTCGTTCAGATGTTGAGGCTGTAATTCTAAGGTTGCCAGGACAATTGTTTCAACACAAAGGGGACAATATAAGTAATGTGTACACATTTAAAGTGATCAATAAAACTAGTAAAGATCTTGACAGCGTTCATTTTAAATTAGTGGGAACCAAAGGGAGTCTGAAAATTGTAGGAACCCAATACTTAAAAGTGGATAAACAAAGCATGAACAGCGGAACACTTTTTATTGAAATCAATCAAAATATTTTAGATACCGATAAAACAAATCTAAAAATTGAAGTTTACAACGGCAATGATAAAATAGAAACTACAACCACCAGTTTTTTAAGTCCGCGTAGTTTCAATTAAATAGTATAAAAATAAAGGAACATGAAAATAAATTGGGGAACAGGAATAGTAATTGCTTTTGGATTGTTTATGACATTCATTTTGTTTTTTGTATTTACGGTACAGTCTGATTCAAAATATGATAATGAATTGGTGGTAGAGGAGTATTACAAGCATGATGCTCATTTTGCTGAGGAGATGACTCGCATACAAAATGCGGCTGATTTGGCTCAAAGGCCAATTATAAACAACAATGCCAACGGAATAGAAGTGGAGTTTCCTAAGACTTTTGAAACCAATAAAATAAAAGGGAAAGTGTCTCTATACAGGCCGTCTAATAAAAAATTAGATTTTGAAATTCCTATTTCATTATCTAATGCTACAACTTTGCTCATTCCTAAAAAAAGTTTAGCAGGCGGCCGTTGGGACATTAATATGGAATGGCAATACAACGGAAAATCGTATTTGTCAAAGGAAACGGTTTACGTGAGGTAAGTACCAGAAATCATTTCAACAAAATGTTCTTCACTATTTCTTCGATCAATAAGAATACAACATGTTTTACACAGCAATTATATTTGGTTTATTAAGCAGTTTTCATTGCATCGGGATGTGTGGTCCTATTGCTATGATGTTGCCTGTAGACAGGAATAACTCCTCAAAAAGAGTTTTACAAATAATCACGTATCATTTGGGTAGAATTTCAGCTTACGGTACCATAGGATTTGTATTTGGTTTAGTGGGCAAAGGTTTTTTTATGGCGGGCATACAGCAGCAACTTTCTATAGGGATAGGAATTGCAATGATTGCAGTAGTACTTATTCCTGAAAAGTTATTTGCTAGATATAATTTTTCTAAGCCTATATTTAAACTCGTGGCTGGTATTAAATCAACTTTAGGAGCACAGTTCAAAAATAAAAGTTACAAGTCATTGTTTACAATAGGTTTACTAAACGGATTTTTACCTTGTGGTATGGTTTACGTAGCCTTATTTGGTGCTATTGCTATGCAAAATGCAGGTTGGGGTGTTGTATACATGATACTTTTTGGGTTAGGTACAGTACCGCTCATGAGTAGTATTGTTTTAATACAGGGATATATTACATTGCCTATGCGAAACCGAATTCAAAGAATGATTCCTTATGTGGCCATAACAATGGGATGCTTGTTTATTTTGCGAGGTTTAGGTTTGGGTATTCCATACTTATCACCGTCAACAATGAGTTTGTTTATTCAATCTAATGCCACTTGTCATTAAATAAATAATGGTAGTCTAAATCACAAAGCACGCCTTGAGCGTGCTTTATTATTTTGTATGATTAGGTATTAAATTGTCATCGAAAAAAGAGCTGTTTCTGGCGCTTTTCTTTTCAATCTTAAGTCAAATGCCATTCCTATATTTCGAATATAAGGTTTGCCTTTTTCTGTAATTACAAGGCTATTTTCATGTATCACGATAAGAGCGTCTTTTTCCATTTCTTCTAGCTGCTCCAATACTTCGGGCAGTTCTTCGAAATATAATGAAGCATCATGCCAAGAAGTTTCAAATTGGCACATTAAATTTAAAATGTGTTTTCTAATGATGAGGTCTTCATGAGTTAAGATATGACCTCTAAAAACGGGCAGTCTATCCCATTCAAGCATTTGGTAGTAATCGTCTAAGTTTTTAGCATTTTGAGCAAAACCATACCAGCTGTCACTTATTGAGGATACGCCCAGACCTATCATTAACGGAGTTTTTGAAGCACTATATCCCATAAAATTACGGTGTAAAGTTTTTTCTTGAAAAGCAATGTAAAGTGCATCGGTTTCTAAAGCAAAATGATCCATCCCTATTTCATGATATCCATTCTCATATAATAACTCTTTACCAGTTTCATATAATTGTCTCTTTTTATCATCTTGAGGTAAATCTTCGTCATTAAAACCGCGCTGCCCATTTCCTTTTATCCAAGGCACGTGCGCGTAACTATAAAATGCCAATCGGTCTGGTTTAAGGGATTTTGTCTTTTCAATAGTGTCTATTACATCGTCAATTTCTTGAAACGGTAACCCATAAATAATATCATGACCTATTGATGTATACCCAATAGCTCTTGCCCAAAAGGTTACTTTTGCTACATTATGAAACGGTTGTACTCTGTGAATGGCTTTCTGAACTTTTTCAGCATAATCTTGTACCCCAAAACTTACTCTTCTAAAACCAAGTTCATATAGTTTTTGTAAGTGAGTATAGGTTGTATTGTTAGGATGCCCTTCAAAACTAAATTCGTGATCCACAGATTTATTGGCATGCATAAAAATGCCGTTTATTAAGTCCTCTAAATTTTGAGTCGAAAAAAAAGTAGGTGTGCCACCGCCTAGATGTATTTCTTTGATTGTAGGTTTTTCGCCCAATAGTTTGCAATATAAAGTCCATTCTTTTAAAACGGCCATAATGTATGGATGTTCTACGGCGTGATTTTTTGTAATTCGCTTATTACACCCGCAAAAGGTGCATAAGCTTTCGCAAAATGGCAAGTGAATATACAAACTAAGACCTTCTTGAGGACCACTTTTACGAAAAGATTGTTGTAACGTTTGAATCCATAAATCACTAGTAAAATCACCCTCGTCCCAGTAAGGAACGGTAGGGTAGCTAGTGTATCTAGGGCCGGGTACATTATATTTTTGAATCAAAGAATTTTTCATAATAGATCATTTTAGCACCTCAAAAGTAGGGCGAGTCTATCAAGATAAAAATGATAATTATCATATAGAATTGTCATAAAAATAAAAAACCCCAATCCTGCTGGATTGGGGTTTACTACCTTGTGGGTAAAAATCTATTCTTCTATTTTAATATTTTTTAATTGCTTTAGTTTTTCTTTCCATACATCAAGACTTTCTTTGTGAATGGCAATGTTTTTACGAACTTCTAATACAATTGAATTCTCTTTCTTAGCATTACGAGTATTGGCAAAAAACTGAATGTTGTTTTCCAATTGAAAAATTTCATTTTGAACTTCATCAATCTTACGCATGATGAAAATTTTCTCACTATCTAGTTTTCTAGAATCATTACTTTCAGATAATTGATCCATTCTATTAGCAAAACGCATCATGTCAGTATCCTTTTTACTCAAGCTTAATTTTTCAAAAAGAGCATCTAGAATTTTGTTAAATTTCCCTTCAATATGCCTTCTAGCAAAAGGCACTTTACCAAAACCTTTCCAGTTTTCAATATGAAGTTTTATAGCATCAAGATCGGTTTTATGATCACCAGTAAGTTGAAATTCTCTCAGCGATTCTAGATATGTTTTTTTACCTTCAAATGCAGCAACTTCTTCACTGTTTTCCTCTTTTTTATGCTCTTTAAGGTGTTCAAAATAGTGGTTGCAAGCTTCTCTAAATTCTTTCCATATTTTGTCCGAATATTTTCTAGGAACATGACCTATTTCTTTCCACTCCTCTTGAATTTGCTTCATTATAGGTGTAGTGGCAGCAAAATCAGTGCTTTCTTGTAGTGCTTTTGCTTTTGCTACAAGTGCAGTTTTTTTAGCAAGATTGTCGTTTTGATCTTTTTTAATGTCTTTGTAGAAAGAATTTTTAAAAGAATTAAAATTACGTACCGCATTTTTAAAAGCACTCCAAGTTTCCTCATTAACTTCTGAAGGAACTTTTCCAGCAGCGAAAAATGCAGTGCGCAATGCCTCAACCTTTTCTATTTGGCCTAACCACTGCGAGTGAGCATTCACTTTTTCAGTAGCCAGAACTTCAATTTGAGCAATAATGGCTTTTTTATTTTCTAGATTAGCTAACTCAACTGCACGCTGATTTTCAAATAAAACTTCACGTTTATCGTGCATTTTTTTAGTCAAATCGCTAAACTGATTCCAGATAGCATCTCGGTGTTCTCTTGAAACAGGACCAATATCTTCTTTCCAGATTTTGTGTAAATCTTGTAATTCTCTAAAAGCTTTATTAACATCTTTTTCAAGAACCAGTTCCTCAACACGGGCAACAATTTTTTGTTTTAATTCAAGGTTGTGTTTAAAATCAAGGTCTCTCGCTTCACGATCAAGGTGTAAATAATCATAAAAATTTTCAACATGAAAATGATAATTATTCCACACATGGTTGTACTTATCCTTAGGAATAGCCCCTGCATTATTCCATCGCTCTCTTAAATCATTAAAATGTTTTAAGGTGTCCTTGATATTAGCTTGCGGATTTATAAGTTCTTTTAATTCCTCAACAATAGCAAGCCTATTTTCTAGGTTATTTTTTAAGTTAGTTTGTAAACTTTTAAAATGAGCATTCTTTACCTCACGAAATTGTGAATATAATTTATCAAACTGACTTTTTAATGGAGAGTGGTATTCAAACTCTTCAGTAGGATCTTGATTTTCTGCAAGGAATTCCTCTTTCTTTTCTTCAACTAAATGATTATATTTAGCTAAAAAAGCTTTCTTTATTTCTTCAATATGATCCTTGTAGGCAAGAGCTTTATCGCTAGAAACAAAACCTTTAAGTTCCTCAATAAGCTCCTCAAGTGCAAGTGCATCATAATCCTTCATAGGAATTTCATGGCGCTCTTTCAGTGTTTCATCTTCGCTTTCCTCTGCATTACTAGCAGCAATCGCATCTGTTGCAGTAGTAGCATCAGCTTCAATTAGTACAGCTTCAGGTTGCGTTAGTTCACTTAAATCATCAGGAGTTGCAGTAGTAGCATTCAAGATTGTTTCGGTACCATTTCCATCTGCATCTACTTGATGTTGATCCAGGTTGTCATTCTTTTCTTCTAACATTTTTTTAAATGTATAAGGTTTCTAAATAATATTGAGTCCGAAAGGTAGTAAAGCCTTACCAAAATACAAAATATACAAGCCATTTTATTAATCATAGATCAAATGATATTTTTAATTAGGAGCTTTCTCCAGCTGTACGCTATATCTTTAGGATCCTGAAAAAAATCAGGACCCTAAAGGATGCCGCTTCCATCTGGGCTAGGAATCTAGAATATAACTGGAAATTTTTTAAAACAGAAGTATCTCAAAACTGATGTAAAACTCTCAACAGCTTAACTTTAAAAAAAAGTTTTAGCGGGATTAATTTTTACTTATTCCAAACCTTCCAAGCTTTTTCAGCTTGAAAAATAAGCATGTCTAAACCATTTTTTGTTTGAGCGCCTTGAGCAGCAGCTTTTTTCAAAAATTGTGTTTCTGCGGGGTTGTAAATCAAATCGTAGGCAATATGCTTCTCTGTAAAAAACGAATAGGGCAGTAGTGGGAAAGCATCAGTATTTGGGCTTGTACCTACTGGCGTAGCATTAATTATGATTTGGTAATTATCAAATGTTGTAGCATTAATTCGGTCATAACTTATGCTTGTTTCAGTAGCTTCTCTTGATACAAATACATACGGAATGTCAAGCTCATCAAGAGCAAAAGCAACGCCTTTAGAAGCTCCACCTGTGCCTAAAATCAAGGCTTTCTTGTGATGAGGTTGCAGTAAGGGTATCAGGGATTTTTTAAAGCCAAAATAATCCGTATTGTATCCTTTTAGTTTGCCTTTTTTTGTAACGCGTATGGTATTTACGGCACCTATAAGCGCAGCTTTTTTGGATAAGGAATCTAGATAAGGAATAACCGTTTCTTTGTACGGAATGGTTACATTAAGTCCTTGTATATCTTTGTTTTCAAACCTAATTGTTGGAAAATCTTGAATGTCTTGAATGTCAAAATTCTCATAAGTACAACCCTCAAAACCTGCCGCAGCAAATTTCTCAGTAAAATATTTTTTAGAAAAAGAATAGCTGATGTTACGTCCTACTAACCCAAAACGTCTTGTATTATTCTCCGTCATTTGTACCCGTATATTTTTTGATGTGGTTTTGCACTGATTTTTTCTCCCAAACAGACGGGAAAGAATTTTTTAACAACTTTGAATTGGCGGCATTGAGTCGTAAAGCATTACTTAAATGAAATTTTGCCTTCGTTGTATCGTTTAGTAAATAATATAAACCAGCTAATCGGTATTCAATTTCGTTTTCTTCAGGATAATATTCGGTAGCCTGCAAAAGTGTTTGTACTGCCGGCATAAATTCACCTTGAAATTGTAAAATATCTACCCAAAAAAGCCAAACATCAAGGCTTGTTTCTCCATATTCAACTGCTTTTTTGTATCCAAAGGTTGCTTCTTCAAAAAAGCCCATTTTTTTGTTGATGCTTGCAAATCGTTTCCAATACAATTTGTTTTGGTTGTCAATAGCAAGGGCTTTGTTTACAAAATAGAGTGCTTTTTGATAGTTTTTTTGACGTACATAAAAATCAGTTATGGCAATCCAGCCTTTATCTAGTAAAGGATCTTCATGTACGGTTTGATTATAATATTTGAGTGCTAGAGCGGTATTGCCAAGTTTTTCATGACATTTTCCCATTCGCAACAGCGCATAAGAAGTTGCATCATCTAACTCAATAGTTCTGCTGTAACTTTCAACGGCTTTTTCATAATTTTTTAGACGTTCGTATGCTTTGGCTTTTTCCATAAAAGCGCCTACAAATTCGTCGTCTATCAGCGTTGCGTATTCATAAGCACGTATAGCTTCTTCATATTCTTTTACGCTGTAATGCAAACGTCCTAGTTGGTGCCAAGCAATTTCACTATACGGATTTTTATCAATGTATTCTTTTAGAAATTGAATTGCATCTTGATTTTGATCTAAAAATTCAAAACAATATACCACGTTATACAACGCTGATTGATCTTCAAGATCTTCCTCAAGACAATTGATGAAATTGGTTTTTGCCAATTCAAAATTGTCCATAAACAAATACTCCATGCCTATTAAATTATACACATCTGCCAGATCATCTGTATATTTAAGGGCAATTTTTAAGAGTTCAACAGCTTTTTCATGTTGATCTCTTTTAGAGCATATATTTGCTTTTTGAATGTATATTTCTTCATTATTGGGTTCAATAGCATACAACTCATTCAATATTTTTTCAGCGAGTTCTAATTTATCATCATACACAAGCATCTCGACTTGCACGAGTTTAAGTCCTGTTGCTTTAGGATGTTGTTCCAAGGCTAATTTGAGGGCTTTTTTTGCCAAAGTGGCTTTGCCCATATCCAGATAATGAAGGATAATTTCTTCAAATTCTTCGGAGTCGAAAAAGAATACCTTGTTGGTTTTCAACATGGACTCAAATTTTGATAAGGATAAGTTATAATCTTCTTCTTCGTTGCTTAATTGCATACTTTGTGTTTTAAATTTAGCCTAACTAAAATTAGGTAATCGTGGGTGTACTGTGAGGGTAATTTAGAATTTTTGTGAACAATTTAATTAACAAAAAAATGCTTTAGTTAAAACAAAGAGTATCTCCTTGTCGAATATTTTAAAGATTAATTCTTATTCATCATTTCATCCATCACTTCTAGAATAATACTACAACCTTCTCGTATTTCTTCCTCCGAAATGGTTAACGGGGGCGTAATCCTGATGGCGCATCCTTCAAAAAGGAGCCAGAATAAAATAAGTCCTCTATCTTGACATTTTAAAATAACCTCGTTTGTGATATCAGGGCTTTTAGTCATGGCGGCTAGCATCAATCCTTTACCTCTTATTTCTTGTATCAAAGGATGTACCAAAAGCGATCTAAATAATTTTTCTTTCTCAAGAGCTTCCTGCATGATATTAGTTTCTGTAATTTCTTGCAAAGTAGCTAAGCAGGCTGCCGCTATGACAGGATGTCCTCCAAAGGTAGTTATGTGCCCTAATTTTGGATTGTCACTCAACAAATCCATTTGTGCTGATGAAGCTGTAAAAGCACCAACAGGCATTCCGCCACCCATGCCTTTTCCCATGACAACAATATCAGGAACAACATCGTAATTTTGGAAACCAAAAAGTTTTCCGGTTCTACCAAAACCCGGTTGAATTTCATCCAGAATCATCATGGCACCTACTTCATCACAGCGTTCTCTCACTTTTTTGAGATAGTCATTGTGGGGTTGAATGAATCCCGCTCCACCTTGAATGGTTTCTAATAATACTCCTGCTGTTTTGTGCGTTATTTTAAGTAAATCAGCTTCGTCATTAAACGTGATAAACTCCACATCAGGGATCAACGGTCGAAAGACTTGTTTGCGTTCTTCAAATCCCATGACACTCATAGAACCCATGGTATTGCCGTGATACGCGTTGTGACACGAAATCAATTGACTTCTTCCTGTGGTTCTTCGGGCTAGTTTTAAGGCTCCTTCTATGGCCTCTGTGCCTGAATTAACCAGATAGGTTTTGTCTAAAGGTGCTGGCAATAATGAGGCTAATAATTTACAATATTCTACAGCTGGACTTTGAGAATATTCGCCGTATACCATTACGTGTGAATATTTATCTAATTGATCTTTTATGGCTTGGTTGACTCTAGGATGCTGGTGGCCTAAGGCACAGGCTGATACGCCTGCTACAAAATCTAGGTATTTTCTAGAATCTGTTGCGTAGATGTAAGACCCTATAGCGTGTGACACCTCCATGCCTAGCGGATAGGGTGAAGTTTGTGCTTGGTATTTTAAAAAATCTGTGTTCACAAATTATTGTTTAATCGTTTATTTGATACTTTTTTGTAAAAGGTAACTTTTAATGAAACTGTTTACTGAAAACTGATACTGTTCACTGTTCACTGTGACTGTAAACTGTGACTGTGTATTGTGATTGCAAACTAAGACTACTTCTTAACTTTCTTTTTATCGTAATTCAGCGTTTCTTTCCTAATTTTCATCGGAATATTCCCTTTGCCTTGAGCTGATTTAGTGGCTTTGGCAATTTTTTCATTGTCTTCATTTTCTTCGGGAGGAAAAATATCGTCCTTTGATTTTATACGTTCGTCGCCTCGCCATACTAAGCCTCTTAGTTTTCTTGCATTTTCGGGCAGTTCGTTTTCGGGGAAAATATCGCCATCTACATCTTGAAAAAAAGTAATGGTTTCGATCTCATTATCAGCTAATACTAAATTTATTTTACTGCTTTTATTTTTGTTAATACCTATTAATTCTTGTGCTTCATTACGCATGTAGTAAATGACTTCTGCGTTTTTAATAATATCAACATCGTGTAATTTTCCTTCTAGAAATTTTCCATATAGATTTTGTCCCTTGACTTGATTGTATCCTGTTCCCAAAGTGTCTTTTGAGAGAATAAAAGTGTTTTCGAGTACTTTAAGGGAGTCTAATTTTTGAGTGGTTTTATCTCCTATCAAATGCATAATGTCACCCGTAATTTGGTTTTCAGCGTTCCAAAGTATTGGATTCCCTATCATTTTTGTCAGTCCCATTTTAGTACTAGAATGTATCGAATCACATTTTCCGCTCATATCCTTTTTGAAAAATCGCACGTTATTAAAGGCTCTAATGATTCTGTTTCCTTCTTTTCCAGTAACCATCAGTTTTTTTCCGTGAATGTAAACGGAGTCATTTTCTACAAAATTTACTGCTACGGCTCTTTTCGTAACATACATAGAATCTTGTTTTTTAAACACTTCGGCATAATGCCCTTTGACAATACCGCGGTTAATAGAATCTGTTATTTTTACATTTCGAGTCGCAGATGCAAATTCTCTGTTTCTATCATAATACAAACTATCACCCTTAATAACTCTATCGTCATATTTGATGTAGGATTTGTTTAGGAAGTGTGCTAGATTTTTTTTGGTGTCATAAAATCCTTTTTCGGTATAAATGTAATTGGCTTTACTGGTAATTGTTGAGGGTCCTAAAAGATACGAATGTCCCGAATTACTAAAATAGTCCAAATGATTTGATTTGATCACATACGTAGGATTGGTAATCGTGACCGATGTCAAAAATCGAAACTTCTTTTCTTTTACATAATACCTGCCTGAATTACTCTTAAGTGTATTGTCTTTATTGGTAATAGTTCCCGGTGTATCGTAATAAGCTTCTTGAATATTTCGGTCAAAATTGATAATATCTGTTACCAATGTTGCGTCTGGAGAACTCATAACTGCGTCACCAGAAGCATAGGCTTTTTTTACAGTAGCATTATACTCCGCATATTTACTATTCAAAAACAAAGTATCTCCTTGTACCATTTGTACATTTCCAAAAGCTTTGATGTACTTTTCTTTTGAAAAATAATACGCTTTGTTACAAGTAAGTACAATACCGTCGTGACTTATACGAACGTTTCCCATTAATAAAAGCCCATCTGGGACTTCAAGTTCATTAACTTCTTGAAAATCGGCATTTTCAATAACTAATATTTTTGGGGCTTGCGCCAAAACAAACTGCGAAATCAATAAAATGGCTAGTTGAGTAAGGAAAAAAAGTGTTTTTTTCAATGGATCTAATTTTTGTCAAATTTATGAAAAAGGAAACAATCCTAATCCATATTAGGATTTATTTATAATTAGTCAAAACGGGCTTTAAAGGATAGGTTTAACTGCTAAAAGTTATCAACAAATAAAACTACTCTTTCGTTGTAGTTTGTTCACTAGCACTTATAACGGTATAATTTTAATTGTTTTTCACGCCATCTTATTTTAAAAATATTAAATTTAAAATCTGATGTCCATTTGGTACAAGACCTATTGACATTAGCATTAATGATAACTATGATGAAAAAAAGAACTATTGTTGCGGGTGTAGGCATGGGATTATTGGCAATAGCCTGCAAAACAACTGATTTAAAAATGAATACAACTCAAAAAGAACCTATTATACGTAAAAAAGAAGTCGTGTATCAAGTTTTTACGCGATTATTTGGAAATAAAAATACCACCAACAAACCTTGGGGAACTATTGAAGAAAATGGAGTAGGGAAGTTCAACGATTTTACAACAACAGCCTTGCAAGAAATAAAGGATTTAGGCGTAAGTCATATTTGGTACACTGGAGTGCCACATCATGCTTTAATTTGGGATTATGCCGCTATCGGAATTTCTAATGATGACCCAGAAGTCGTGAAAGGTAGAGCAGGATCACCTTATGCCGTAAAAGATTATTACAATGTGAACCCAGATTTAGCAGTAAATCCTGAAAACCGATTGCAAGAATTTGAAGCCCTTATTGATAGAACGCATCAAGCGGGATTAAAAGTGATTATTGATATTGTACCAAATCACATAGCCCGCAAGTACGAGGGTAAGAACAACCCAGAAGGAGTTCGGGATTTTGGTGCTGATGATGATACGACTGTTGAGTATAAAAGAGATAACAACTTTTATTATATTCCAAATGCTAAATTTGAAGTTCCTGATTCTAATGCACCTTTAAACGGAGAAGTTCATCCGTTAGTTGATGGAAAATTTGAAGAAAATCCAGCAAAATGGACTGGAAATGGCTCCCGAAAGGCTAAACCAGATAAGAATGATTGGTACGAGACAGTAAAAGTAAATTATGGTATTCGTCCGGATGGGTCCAAAGATTTTCCAGAACTTCCAGCACGATATGACAATAAAACAGTTCAGGAACATTTTGAATTTTGGAAAAATAAAAATGTACCCAATTCGTGGGTTAAATTCAAAGACATAGCTTTGTATTGGACAGCAAAAGGGGTAGATGGTTTCCGATTTGATATGGCCGAAATGGTGCCTTATGAATTTTGGAGTTATATGAATTCAGCCATTAAAATGAAAAATCCAGAAGCTTTTCTATTAGCCGAAGTTTACAACCCAAAAGAGTATAGAAATTACATTCATCTAGGTAAAATGGATTATTTGTATGACAAAGTAGAGACTTATGACGCTTTGAAAGCCATCGTAAAAGGTCAAGCTACACCAGATCGGTTGGTAGAAATTCAGAATGGTTTAAAAGACATTGAAAACCACATGCTTCATTTTCTAGACAATCATGATGAGCAACGCTTAGCAAGTCCAGAATTTGCTGGATCAGCTGAAAAAGGAAAACCATTGATGGTACTTTCAACAACTATAAGTTCAGCTCCTACTATGGTTTATTTTGGTCAAGAAGTTGGAGAAGCTGGCAATGAAAATGCTGGATTTGGAACACATTCAAGAACATCAATTTTTGATTATGTTGGTGTGCCAAATCACCAGCGCTGGATGAATAATGGCAAATTTGATGGAGCGTTATTAACAGCAAACGAAAAAGAGTTGCGAGATTTTTACAAAAGACTTCTTAACTTTTCTTTGAATAGTTCTGCATTGATGGGCGATTATCAGGAGTTGCATACTCAAAACCGTCAATTTACAAAAGGTTATGACGAAAGTATTTTTTCTTTTGTCCGTTGGTCTACAGAGCAAAAATTAATTGTTGTTACTAATTTTTCATCAGTGACCACAAGTACTTTTGAACTTAAAATTTCAAAAGATATTGTTAAAAAGTGGCAATTAATAGACGGTTCATATACTGTAAAAGATCAATTGTATCAAGTGTATTCTTCTCAATTAAGAGTTTCTCAAGGAGAAGGAACCTTGCAAATAAAGATTAATCCATTAGAATCTTTCATATTACAACTGTAAGGACAAAAAAAGCTGCTAAAATTTTTAGCAACTTTTTTTTCTTTTTAAGAGAACTATTTTATGGCTACAGCCGTATAGTTTTCTTCAATTTTATTCCAGTTGATAATATTAAAAAAATTATCAACGTAGTTTTTTCTTCGGTATTGATAATCCATATAATAGGCATGTTCCCATAAGTCAAGTGCAAGAATTGGTGTTCCTGGAACAATAGCATTTCGCATCAAAGGATTGTCTTGATTTGTAGTTGTTGTAACTTGTAATTTACCCGTTTTATCTACAATAAGCCAAACCCAACCTGAACCAAAATGTTTTGTAGCTTCATCTTTAAAAAGAGACATAAAATTACCGTAAGATCCAAAATCAGTTATCATGGCACTAGCTAAAGTATTTTTAGGCTCACCGCCAGCTTTTGGACCCATACATTTCCAAAACAAACTGTGGTTGTAGTATCCTCCGGCATTGTTACGCATTACAGCATCATTAGGGTCTAGTTTTGAAAGTACTTCTTCTATGGTTAGGTTTTCTAGCGGAGTTCCTTTTATGGCACTATTTAAATTATTTGTGTAATTTAAATAATGTTTAGAGTAATGCAACTCCATTGTAGTAGCTGATATGCTCGGAGCTAGCGCATCATAAGCATACGGCAGTTTTTCTAATTGAAAAGAACCTTCATCAGCTTTTACATTATCAGGCGAGCCCATAACTGTTTTTTGCTCTGTAGCAGTAGGCAAGGGGACTTCAACAACTTCTATTAATTTTTTTTCATTACAGGATACAATAAAAACTGTTGCACAAACTAATGGCAACACATAAAATGCTTTTTTCATGGGTAAATTATGATTTTATTAGTGAGTCAATGATTTCAATATAACATTCTTTAGCCTCATCTGGTGATAAATGACTTATTTGCATCCAAGCGTTAGTTTTGAATGCATCTCTCAAATGATAGGATGAATTTTGTCTTAAATCAACAGTGCCATACGTTGCTTGTTTGTAAAAAGCATATAAGCGCAATTGTACATCTTGCGGTAGGGATGCTTGCGTCATATCAGCTGCTTTAGCTACAGCTTCTAGGAATAAAGTATCTAAATCCTTTTTGGTCATTATGCCTTGGTTGCAATAATAGTTTTTCCTCCAATAGCCTTTTGGTTCAATTCCACATTAATAGGAGTTCCCAAAGGTAAAAAAATATCTACTCTTGAACCAAATTTTATAAATCCAGCATCGGTACCTTGAGTTACTTGAGTTCCTTCTACTGCATAATTTACGATTCTACGTGCCAGTGCTCCAGCAATTTGACGGTACAAAACACCACCAAAAGTACTGTTTTCTACAACAATTGTTGTTCTTTCATTTTCTTCACTTGCCTTAGGGTGCCAAGCAACAAGAAATTTACCAGGATGGTATTTACTAAACTTAACAATTCCACTCAAGGCATATCGAGTAACGTGAACATTTATTGGCGACATGAAAATAGATACTTGAAGTCTTTTATCTTTAAAATATTCTCCCTCATACACCTCTTCTATAACCACAACTTTACCATCAACAGGCGCAATTATTTGGTTGTCATTAATAATTACAGTTCTTTTAGGGTTTCTAAAAAATTGTAAGATGATGATCAACAGCAAAAGAGCTAGTATTTGAACAGCCATTTTGAGCCAGTTGGTCTCAATTAAATTGTCAGACAATAAAAGGACAACCGCAGTAAAAATGGTGCCTAGTAAAATAGATTGGGTTCCTTCTTTATGAAACATAATTTAAAATTTGATAGAATAAAAATATTAATGGTGCTACAAATATAACACTATCTAGTCGATCTAGTATACCTCCATGACCCGGCATGATGTTTCCGCTGTCTTTTACGTTTGCAATTCGCTTGAATTTAGATTCAATTAAATCTCCAATTGTTCCTGCAACCCCCACAATAACTGCTATAGATGTCCAAATTAGTATAGATCTATCGCTAAACTCTGGTTTTGCTTTAATATAATATTTTGATATTAAATACCCTGCAAGTACGGCAAATACAAGTCCACCCATGAAACCTTCAACTGTTTTTTTAGGAGATATTTTTTCTAGTAATTTTGTTTTTCCAATGGATTTCCCAACAATGTACGCAAAGGTATCGTTAGTCCAAATGAGTATAAATAGTCCAATGATAATTTTAGGATTGTAATCAATAACTCCAAAAGATATTTTGGTAATAAATACAAATGGTAAAATGATGTAACCTAAAAGATATAGATATTTTGATGAAGTATTAATTTTTTGGATAGAATCGTAAAATAAAAATAGAATGCATTTTAAAGTTACAACAAGAGCAATAACCAATAGGACAATATTTAATTGCTGAATATTGATATTTAAGTCTACATCTAAGTCAAAATTAGTCTTTAAAAAAGAAACAGTTTCTGGATTATAATGGCTTACAAGTGCCACTGCAGTGTACAATGAAAAGCCAAAAATGATTGGAAAAACTTTGTGAATTTGTACTAGATTACAAAATTCATATATGGCAATGAGTAAAAATATACCAAAAAGTAAAAAAAAAGTTTCAGTTGAATATAAGATAGAAGTAAGTAGTAAAATGATATAAACTACTCCGGATATTCCTCGTTTTAGAGTTTCATTCATCTTAAAGATCTTCTAAAAGCAATAAATATAGATTCTTTGCGGAACTTCCATATTGGGTGAAGTCCTCTTCTTTAGCTTTTTCTAAATACTTTATAGTTGAAATATTAGTTGGATAATCTCTTTCGTATTTTTTCTTAATGGCACTTAAACCATCACTTTTTGTCCCCATTATTTGGCTGGCTTTAGCCAAAATAATCATGTTTGTAGGGAGATCGTTTGGTTTGTGTTGTTTGATTTGTTTGGATGAAAACAATATAGAACCCTCTTCGGCAATCAAACTTTCACAACTAGACAACAAAAATTTAGGATTTTTAGGTTTGTCATAAGTAAGTTTATTGTCTTCAAGTAACTGGAAAAGTTCAGGATCGTAACAAAGGACTTCACTTTCAAACCAGTCGTTTTCTTCAAGTATGTTTTCAAACTGCTCGGTAACTTCTAAATTGTTTTCACAGTATAAAAATTTACCACCGTTTTTTTTGAAATTAAAAATAAATTGCTCGTCTATAGACACAGTTGGTTCCTTATAGTAAGTACTAAATTCACTTTCTTTTTGCTCTTCAGCAGC